>NZ_QBLM01000008.1 GCF_008828755.2 [Borrelia] turdi
TTGTATGTGTTTTGTAATCAATTTTAATGAGCCGGGCATTTGCAATGGAGAGATTTTTAGGAGTTGATTAAAATTACATTTAGGTTTTGTTACTATGTAATTCGAAATGTAACAAAATTAGATATTTAAATCTTTAAAAAATTGTATTTATTAGAGATTGTGTTATCTTTGAGGCTTAGGGAGTATTTTGTGAATAAAAAAATGTTTATTATTTGTTCTGTTTTTTCGCTCATAATTTCTTGTGAAAATTTTACAAGTAGATTAAGTGAGCAAGATAGTAGTTTAAGGGGGCAAGTAAGCAGTGATACAATAAAATTTTCTGAATTTACTGTAAAAATTAAAAATAAAGATACTAATAGTAGTTGGACAGACTTAGGAGTTTTAGTAATAAGAAAAGAAATAGACGGTATTGAAACAGGTTTAAATGCTAAGGGACATTCAGCTACATTTTTTTCATTAAAAGAGCTAGAAGTTAATAACTTTGTAAAAGCAATGACTGAAGGTGGATCATTTAAAACTAATTTGTATTATGGATATAAGGATGAACAAAGCATTACAAATGGTATTAAAGATAAAAATATAATAACAAAAATAGAAAATATTAATGGTTCTGAGCATATTACATTTTTAGGAGATAAAACTGCCGAATATGCAATACCACTAGAAGAGCTTAAGAAAAATTTAAAATAGAATTTCAAATTATAGGAGAGGATAATTATGAAGAAAAAAATTTATATTATTTGTGCTTTTTTTATACTTATAAGTTCTTGTAAGTATAATGCAAACAATAAAGACTTAAAAAATCTAGAACAAAATGTAAAAGGAAAAGTTAAGGGATTTTTAGATATAAAAAAAGAAGAGTTGATTGGCGGTTTGAAAAAGCTTGGAGGAGAAGCTTCTTCAAAAGTTGAAGAAGAATTAATGCAGGGAGACTATTCCAATAACATCTTATTTAATCCACCTACAACATTGCCGGCAAGTCATCACGATAACGTGCCTGTATTAAAAATGGCACAAAGTGGTGATCAACGAGAAGTAAAAAAAGAAGATAAAGAAAAAGAAGAGATTGAAAAAAAGAATCGAGAATTAAAAGATAAAATAGAGAAATCGAATAAAAAAACTTCTCTTGAAACATATCTTGAGTACGAAGAAGAGATAAAGAAAATAGTGGAAGAATTAGAAGAAAAATTAAAAGATAAAAAAGAAGATAAAGAAAAACTTGAAAAGGAATTAGAAACCCTTGAAAAGACTTTAAAAGAAAAAATAGAGAAAAGAAAAAAAGAATTAGAAAATGCTCAAAAGAAATTTAAAGAGTTTGAAGAACAATTTACTGGCACAACTGGAGTTACTGATGGTGATAAAGCCCAAAACCAACGCATAGTTGGTCAACAAGCTTGGGCCGAGGCACGAAAATTGGGGTTAAGTGTAAATTATTCTGGCGATAGTGCTGATACTGGTGATATGTCTAGAGGAATAGTAGATGGTGTGCTTAAGCAAATTGAAGAAGAACTTAAAAAGGTGGAAGAAAAAAAAGAATAACAGAAGTGGTTTTATAAGTATAAAATTTAAAAAACAAGACTTTTTACTAGTCTTGTTTTTTATATATTAATATATTGAGTAAAAAGAAAAGAATAGATATAAATATAAATGTAAAACCCACTTTAAAGTTAAATAGATAAAGTACAAAAATCCCATAAATGCCAAAAAACAAACATAATGATAATGCTAATATTCTATTAGAGGTTTTATTTTGGATATTAACCTCACAATCAAAACAAATTTCAGATTCTTTTTTAATAGTTTTATTGCAAAAACGGCAATTTTTTTTATCAAAAGCTTTGGACATAATTATAAGCTCCTTTTAAAGGCATAACATACTTATTTAAAAGTATTTACTATAAGTAAATTGTATTTTTGTAAGTTTTACTTTAATAAATATTTAAAATATAGATCAGCATGATGGATATAAAGAAGTTAATGGTTTTTATCACAATTTTTTAACTTGCAGTATTATTTAGAGTAACAATTTGTTAATTTTGTTACTTTGGGGCTCTGCTTTTGAAGAAAGTTAAAAGATCTTTTGACGATTATTTTGCATATTTTAGAGAAGGATCATTAAGTGATAAAGAAATAGCGGCTAGACTGGGAGTTTCTAGAGTAAATGTGTGGAGAATGAGACAAAAATGGGAGAGTGGGGAGATTTCTGTTAATGAGGACTCTAGAGTGACAATTAGTGAGGATACTTTTGAACACCTTGTAGCACAAACTTTTAAATCTGAAGTTAAAGCTAAAAAAGTTAAAGGCGAATTGGATTTAGAGTGCGCTAATTTAGAATTAGGGTTTATACGTGCATTCAAACAATATTCTAGTATTGAACTTGCTAGTATGCTTTCAAAAATAGACGATTTAAGATTTAAAATTGACTCTTTAAATAAACAATGTAACAAGAAAAATGCAAAATGTGTTAATGAAAATATTAATTCTTTAAAAGTTGAGCTTAATGATCTTATAAAAGAGTGTTCAATAAGAGAAATGGAGCTTTACTATGAATGTATGAAAAGACTTGCTGCTGCTCATGAAGTTGATAGTAAAAGTAATTATAAAAGTAGTAAAGGATACAAGTGAACTTATATCAAACAAAACTTTTTACAACACTTCAAAAGCAATACAAAAATCAGTTTGGAGTTGATATATCACAATTTGTTAAGCCAACAAACTCTTTAATTCATTTTGATCAGTTTGAAAAAGAACATTTAACCGTAAAGCAAAATAGGGTAATAAAAAGCATTCAAAAGAACAATGAAAAGAAAATTATACTAAGCGGTGGTATAGCTAGTGGCAAAACGTATCTTGCATGTTATCTGTTTATTAAAAGTTTACTTTCCAATAAAAAGCTATACTCTAGTGATACTAATAATTTCATTATTGGAAATTCTCAGCGTTCAGTTGAAGTAAATGTTTTGGGTCAATTTGAAAAGCTATGTAAACTTCTTGATATTTCTTATATCCCCAGACATACAAACAATTCATATATACTGATTGATTCACTTCGTATTAATTTGTATGGAGGGGATAAGGCAAGTGATTTTGAAAGGTTTAGAGGTAGTAATTCGGCACTTATTTTTGTTAATGAGGCTACTACTTTACACAAACAAACTTTAGAGGAAGTATTAAAAAGACTTAGATGTGGGCAAGAAACTATTATTTTTGATACTAATCCGGACCATCCAGAACATTATTTTAAAACTGATTATATTGACAATGTAGCAACTTTTAAGACATATAATTTTACAACTTATGATAATGTACTTTTAAATAAGGGATTTATTGAAACTCAAGAGAAACTGTATAAAGAGATACCAACATACAAGGCAAGAGTTTTGCTAGGAGAATGGATAGCAAGCACCGACTCAATTTTTACACAAATTAATATTACCCAAGATTATGTGTTTACTAGCCCAATAGCATATTTGGATCCAGCATTTAGCATTGGGGGCGACAATACTGCTTTATGTGTTATGGAGCGGGTTGATGACAAATATTATGCTTTTGTATTTCAAGACCAAAGACCAGCCAATGATCCTTATATTATGAATATGGTAAAAACTGTATTAGAGAATTTCAATGTAAATACACTTTACTTAGAGGATAGAGATAATACTAAAGGTGCTGGTGCATTGACTCGTGAATATATGACTCTTAGGAACAACATGAATCACAAATTTAGAATTGTGCCGATTAAACCAAAGTCCAATAAATTTAGCAGAATAACATCGTTAATTACACCGTTTACTTACAAGAAACTTTACATCGCAAAATACAGTAGTTCTTCTGTATTTAATGATATTTGCGCTTATAAAGGGAATAACAAAACCCATGATGATGCACTTGACGCAATATCTGCGGCATATTTAATTTTGTCTTTAGGATATAAAGAGAGAAGTATCCATTTTGGCAATCAAATATTTTTGTAAATTTTATTGACAAAAATATTAGTTTTTGCTATTATACACGTAATTTAATTAAGAAAATTAAGAATAAGAAATAAAAAAGTGTGTAATTTAAGAAAAGCAAAACTAGTAGATAAAGTAAGTGCATTAGAACTATATCGATATTCGATATTTTTTAGAAATTACATTGAAAATGTAGCAGAAGACTGTCTCAAGAACGGACTTGTTCTTGAGAGTACTGGTCGCAATGTTAGTGAGGCAGAACTTTCTAGATTAAAGGTGCAACTTAAGAATGCGCTTTTAAATTGTATTATAAGCTTCCGTTTTCATGGAATTGGATATGTTTTAGTAAAAACTAAAGATACACTACTAGACCTTGAAGAACCCGTCAATATAGAGCTACCTATTGGATTTGAATACCTTGATCATGAATCTGTAAAAGATTTGGGGGTTGATTTTGATCATATAACTTATAAAGTAAAAGCCAATAATAATGGCAATTCTTTAGATGCAGTTAAAATACACAAAAGCCGACTCATAATATATGAAAATTTCGATTATATCTTAAAAAGATATGTTCCGTGTTATACGGAAAGTTTTTTGTTAGATATTTATTTATTTGAAAAGATATACGTTGAAATAGAAAAACGTATTGAGAATCACAATTTTTTATTTTATAAAGATGAATCTTTAGTACAACTACAAGATGCACTCTCAAGTGCTACAACTTCTTTAAGTGCACTTACTCAAGGCAGTAGTGATAAAGGAAGTGGTGTTTTATCTGGATTTTTAAGAAAACAGAATTCAAGCAATCATAGTAAAGATATTTCTAATTTACGCAGCCTTAATGACTCGTTAGCTAACGAACTTGCTAGGCTTAAAAGCAATCTTAACAATGAGGGGATGTTTTATACAGCAACTCCTAGCGCTAGTTTAGAGGTTATTAAGTATGATCTTAGCTATCTAAAAGAAGCCCTAGCATTAATTAAAGCAAAAATTGGTGCTGATACTAAAGAACCGCTAACTAGAAGTTTCAACGAGCAGGCTAAAGGACTCGGAAATGATGGTAAAGGTGATAGGAGCAATTATTATGATTTTCTAAAAGGCGTACAAGAACAAGTTGAGAATTCTTGTAATTTGAAACTTGCTAAATATTTTGGCCTTGATATGAGATTTAATTCACTGATTATGTTGAGCGAAGATCAAAAAGTAGAAAGAGATATAAAGCTAATTGAGCTTTACAGCAAATATAACGAGCTTATACAAAGTAGCTCCTTTAATAACGAGGAGCTAGCTATTTTAAAAGAAAAATTATTCTCATTTTGAGAAAAGGAGTTAAAAAGTGATTGAAAATGAAGAAAAAGAAGACTTGCAGGTACACGTAAAAGAAGAACAGCAAGTTAAATCTGATACTAAGATTATAAGTTTTGGTGAATATGAAGAGTATATGCGCCTTAAAGAACAAGCAAATAATGTAAAACCTAAAGAGATAAACCGTGATTTAAGTATAAATGAGCGAATAACAAAAGAACTTGCAGAAGTTGAAGAGAGAGAACGCGTTGAAAAGCAATTATTACTGGAAGCAGATCGTATAAATGAAATTGATACTCTAGCAAAAGCACATCTTAGCAATCATTTTAATAAAGAAGTGCTTTTAGCAAAAGGATACACTCTAAAAGACATTATGCAAGCACAACGCAGAGAACTTGTTCGCAAATTTGTTCCAATTGAGCAAATTAAAGCTATTTCTAAAGTAGCAGACATAACCCATATTGATGGGGAGATACTAGAACAACTTGTTTCTTTAGCTAAAGTCAACATCAAGTTAAGAAAAAATGCGAATAGCAATTCTTCTTCTGTTGATTCTATTAAAGGCAATATTGTTACTAAATCAGAAGAAAGAGTAAGTTTGCTTGATTCTAATTTTGTTCCAATTAATTTTACAGAATTTGTACAAGCTATTAGTAATACTTACAAGCAAAGACGAATGCAATTTTATGAAAACTTGAAAAGAAATAAAAGAACAAATATTGCGTAAAAGGAGTTTTTAATGAGTGATATTACTAAAATTAAACAAGAGTTTGATAAAAAAGTTGCCGAAATACGTGCATTAATGAAAAATCCACAACAAGACACCAGTTTATTAGGTAATTCTTTAGAATTTAGAGATAAAAACTTAATTTATTCCAATTCTGGTGGAGTTCTCACTAGTAGTAAAGACAAAATAGAAAATTATCCTGCTAAGGGTTATCCATACAAGCGTGGAGTAAAGCTTAGTTTTAGTGCTGATGGTACAACAGAACTTGAGGTTGAGGCTGGTGGTGGTGAAGACTTATATGGAATATGCACTGATATAGATGAATATACAGGTATGGCAACTGTAATTCCAATTACAAACAATTTTACCGGGTATTTAACTTTTAAGAAAAATGGAAACGGTGTAAACCCGGGGGATAAGCTGCATTTTAATCAGGATGGTGAGCTTGAAAAGACTACTGGAGCTGATAAAACTATTAATGCCATAGCGCTATCAAAAGTACAGAAATTAACTGAAGAGTTATTTATAGTACTTGCTAGTGTTTTTGGAAATAGAGCTATAAAAGGGTAGTAAATTATGGTAGCAAAAGGTAAAGGGCAAGGGAAAAGTCTTGATATTGATGATACTTCACAATTGAGTTTAGAACCAGAAGTTTCACCGGCTGCTCCCAGGGCTAAACGCCAAGCAAGACAAGCCGAAGATGAACAGGCAAAAGATCCTTATCTAGGTTCAGGTAAAGAACTTGATGATATCCTTTTGAAATTCAAAAAATATGCAAAATCAATGAGTTCGATTGAAAATAAAGTTTTTAGCAGTTCTAATGGTTATTTTCAGTCAAAAAATGAGCGAGTTGATGTTTATTCATTTGCATGTTCAAGTTTTACAGACAAAATAGAGAAATACTTTTACGATCCAAAAAATAGTTTTCCATACAAGCGCGGGGTCAAACTTGTTCCAAAAGAGAATTCTGTATATGTTGAGGTTGGTGCTGATACTGATCTATATGGCATATGTGTTGATGTATGTGAGTTTAGTTGCATAGCATATGTTTTGCCAATTACCAATAACTTTGAAGGATACCTTGTAACAAGAAACCCAAATATAAAAGCAGGAGAAATATTAGACATTAATGCTGATGGGGTTGTTATCAAGGCTGGAGGTGGACGTCCAACTGTAATTAATGCGTATGCATTATCTGATTCATTTACAATCAATTTTGTATCTGAAGATAAGGGTTCAAAGCAGGCTCAAGCTAGAGGGCCCAAAGAAAATTATTCCATCAATTTGATAAAAGTTACAGTTTTTGGCAATAGAGGACTTGAAAAAGAAGTGTTTGCTCATGCTGTTTCGGGCGTAGGGGGATAAAAAGGAGGTAATTGAATGGCAAATACAACACAATTAGTAAAAGATTATCAAGAAAGTCGTAATAAACTGGAAAAGTTTATGAAAAATCCACATCATTATGCTGGTTTGCTTAGTAATTCTTTAGAGTTTAGAGACAAAAACGTGCAATTTTTTGCTTCTGGAGGTACTAGAACCAGTAAGTTTGACAAACTGGAAAATCATCCATTTTTGGGGTATCCGTACAAGCGTGGGGTCAAAAGAGTTATTCAAGAAGAAAAAGAAAATGAAATTCACTATGAGCCTTATGTTGAGGCTGGTGGTGGTGAAGACTTATACGGAATATGTGTTGATATAGACGAGTTTAGCAAAACTGCAACTATTGTTCCAATTACAAATAACTTTGAGGGCTATTTAGTAGCAAAAGAAAATGGCGTTAAAGCAAAAGATAAACTCTTTTTTAATAAAGATGGAGAATTGGAAAAAATTAATGGTTCTGAACCCCCAAATAAGGCAACTATTAATGCAATAGCATTGTCTGATGCAAAGAAAATTAGCAATGATGTTTTTTTAGTTAAAGTGTCAGTATTTGGAAATAAGGCTGTACAAAAATAATTAGTTTTAGGAGGTAAAAATGGAATTATTTGATGAAAATTATTATGCAAAAGCAGTAGCAAATATTATAGGAGAAGTAAAAGATCCTATAATGTATAAATGGTTCTTCCCCGAACAAATTGAAGATGTTGATCTACAAATGGGTTATCAAAGGACTGTAAAATGGGATGCGTTTCTAAATGCTAACCCTACAACTATTGCCAATGAAGTTAATACTATCTCAACTATTGGATTTAGTTCTGAAGTAGTGAGGCTTAACTACTTAAAATTACAATACAAGTTTAGACATTTAAAACAATCTTCTGAAAAATTTTATACTTCAGATTCGTATATTGGAGATATTAATAATAATTTATTGCCATTTGCACAAGCTTATAAACTTGCAAGTAATGAAATTATAAAACTTATTAATCATTTTGTGCTAACTGGTACCGTTTCAATTCAAAAAGATGGTAAAAATCAAAAACGTTTACTACCTAATATGTATGGACTTCTTAACATGCCAGATCAAGTAAAAGAAGAAGTTCAAAATGGTAATAAGGATAAGATGGATAAAATATTTGAAAAGGTTGAAGCAGGACTTTCAAAACTAGAGCTGGGCGATGAATTTTCTACACCTATGATGGTAATAGTTGACCCTGCAACTTCCTTGAAATTGGTAAAACCATACTCTTCAGATCAATTTCCTCCGATTAGTTGTGAGAAATGGGAAGATGTTTTGATCCAGACTATTAAAGCCATTAATAATAGAGAAGATGTTTACATTGAAACTTCAAACTTGCTAAAACATCAAATACTCGTTTACCCATTAAATTTGGAACTTATAAAGTTTAAGCCTAGTAAGTACATGTTGCCTACTCCGAATGAACAAGTTGATAGAGATTCAACCGATATTGCTCATTCATATATTGATTTTGTTTTAGGAGGGCTGCTTGCTACTAAAAATACCATTTTGCAGGTTGAAATAAAACAAAATTAGTTAACAAATATTTAAGGATTAGTTAAAAATGCGTGAACAAAAAGACTTGCAGGCTCAAATTAAAAGTGAAGAAGAGCTTTTAGTAACCAAACTTCATTCTGAAGTATTGTTACTATTGGGAATAGACAAATTTGCACTAAGTAGGCAAAATTTTCTACTTCATTTATCACTGCTACAAGCAATTCTAGTGACACGTGGTATTGATTCTAGTTCACTTACATATGAACAAATATTTTTGCTTACGTTTTATCACATGGGTTGTCAATTAAGAAAGCAGGGGATTGTTCGTGAATTTGAATTTGACAGGATTAAAAAAGAGAAGTTCAATGAGCTTGAAATTGATTACTATCCCAATAATAGAGGAAGTGAAGATATTGGTGGAGAGAGTTGTGCAGCAAGTAAAAACTTTTGCTTGCAACTTGATGCATTTTTAGAAAAGCTCAAACGAGATACTTCAACTCCATCTTGTATGGGAGTTGTCTAATGAGTGGTATTAGAAAAAGACTAGCGGATATGTCTTTCCGTATGATTAATGTTTTTAAGGATCCTGAGCCTTTAAGGTTCTATAAAGCAAACATTATAAAACTTGAAGGAGATGAGTCTTATCAACGAATATTTAACAAAAATGAGTACACTGAATTTATTGGGGTTATTATTGACATAAAGCCACAAGAACTTGCGGCTTTGCATGATTCTAATTTATCCGATATTCAAGGTTATTCTAAACTTTACACATATGCAAATCTCAACTATGAACTAAAAGACAGAATATCAATTTCAGATTTAGTTTATTATGAAATATTTAGCATTGACTCTTCAATTGGGTACTTCACTCTTGTCTTAAAGGAATTTATATGGACGAATTAAAGATAAGTATTCAATTAGAAATTGGCTGGTTTGGGGGTCGTTCTAATATTGCTAGAATGCATGAAAAAGGGGGCACTAAATTACCGATAAGAAAACATTTAACCAAAATTGCTGGTAGCGCTGAATTTAGAGAATATATCAATAACAGTTATATAAATTCTAAGTTTAATATTGATCCTAAATCTGGAATGCATGCTATCGGAGAAGCTTTTATTAGATACTATGAGAATTATGTACTATCGGGGCAAGTAGTACCGCGCTTAAAAGCTAGCACAATCAAAAGTAAATTAAAAAAAGGTAGCGGTACCGCATCAATCCCACTTGTTGATACATCTAAAATGTTATCAGAGCTTGCTTATAAGGTGCTTGAATGATTGTGACTTTAGATATAATTGTGAATTATTTACTTAAAATATTTCAAGGATTTAAGTCATATGCTGCTTTAAATGATTTTGAATGCGATATTATAAATACTTACAACCATCCATATCTTTCAAATATTACAACTACTAGTCCTAATATAATAGCATTCAAATTTGATGGTACACAAAATCTATTTGATCATAATTCTAAAACTGGCGCATTTTATGAAAATGCTTTGGAATTTAGTATGAATTTTCAAATATATATTATTGCAATAGTGTTGAATGATAGGGATTTTGATGCAAATTCACGTATGTTGGTACTATATGGACTGCTTAGCGAGTTTATGCATAAAAAAACACACAATTATACATTGTCTAATCCACATCAATCTCAATATGTTACTAAAATAAGCTTTTACATTTACCCAGTATCAAATATGCAAACAGCTGGCCTGATTAATTTAGGTACAAAGTATAGCAGCCATGCATACAGCGCATCTGGAGCATTCAATGCTAGTGTAAAAGCAATAGAAATTTTAAAGGGGGGATACCAAATTGCCACAAGATACAATTAGTGTAAGTTTAGTTACTTCTAGGATTCAAACTAACAAGCCTAATTATTACAATCCACTTTTAGTCTACAAAACAGCTAAAATCAAAGTTAATAAAGATGATGCTGATTATAAAATATTGAGCTTGACTGTTAATAACTATGAACAACAAATTGAAACTTTAGAAAAAGACAATGGAAATGGAGAACCGCAGTTTGGAAAAGAAAAGACACTGCTAAAAACCGCAATGTCTGATTTTTTCAATTCAAGTGAAGAGTCCTTAAAATCAACTGTGCTTTTTATCTATAAGGATAAGCCTGAAAAATTAAAAAATTACCTTAAGGAACATAGGCACTCTTTTGTTGTGCTTATTAATACCCAAAGTGACAATGGGGATTCGGATGATGGATTAACTGTTTATAAGGACGACTATGATAAGTTCAAAATGATCTCAACTTTTTTTGTATTTTCAACCAAAAAACAAGAAATAAAAGGAATTTTCAATAATGGTAAAAGTAATGCCGATAAAACAAGAAATATTGTTGTTTATTCTAACAATAAAGACAATTTGCATCTTAAATTTATAAGTGCATATTTGCATCAAGCAAGTATTTCCCATTCAGTTAATCCTTATGGTATGCCATTGGCCGCTGTACCACTTGTTGATGACGCTGTAATTGAAAAGTTAAGGACTGCAAAAATCAACTTTTACTCACTTCTTAATGAAACTGGTCTTGATGGTATGCCTGCTTTTAAAGAGGGAGTTGATCTAGCTGGAAATTCAATAGACGAGCTTTTTACGTATCATTATATAAAAAACGAGGCCATTATTGAGCTTATTCGAATTTGGAACAAAAACAATAGGCAAAACAGCAAATTATCTGAGCTGCAACTTAGTGGGGCTAGGGACAATGCATATACTTCTGCGATTGAATGTATGCTAAAAAGGTTCGTTGATAGGGGATTAATTATTGAATATAAAGATTTAAAACTGATTTTATCTCCATCTTCAAATCTTAAATTAGAACTTAGTGTGAATATTACTTATAACTTTAGTATTAATTCTGTTGCTTTAGTAATTACTTCTCAAGATATAGTTGATTATCAAAATAGTTTAAGGGTATAAGGAGTGAAAAATTATGCAATTTTATGATTTACGCGAAGTTTACTTTTCAATCGGTGGTAGACAACTGCATAGTGGTAAGTTAGAACTTACAAGTGAGCCTACAACAAGAGCAGTGGTTAGTAATGAAGACAAGGGAATGCCTGTAATAAGCTTGAGGGATCCTAAAACCATAACTTATATTTTCAATATTGAAGTTACTCTAGGTAGTTATGACTATATTTTGTTAACTGAAATTTCAGATGATCAGTTTTATAATATGGATGTTAGCAAATATGATAAAATGCTTGATTTAGTATTCAATGACAGAATTGCTACCAAAATTATTACTAACTATGCAATTTTTACTGAAGAACCATCTAGAAGTTATTCAGCAGAAGCCGAAAAAGTTACTTTTGAAATTAGAGCTATTAATTGCCAAAAAACCAACCCAAATAAAAACTAAAAGGAGAATTTTACTATGATAATGCGATACAAAATGAAAATTTTGACTAAAAACAAAACCTATGAATACCCACTTAAAGTATTGCCGGTCTATGAATGGGACAAGGTACTGGGATTTAATCAAGGTGATGCTGTTTATAAGCTTAATGAAGTGAAATATCTAAGAGAAATTACAAGCTTAATGATAAGTCCAAAATTTTTAGACGAATTCTATGCGATTCTAGATGCAAATAGAGAATTTATTTCTTACTACAAGGATTATCTTGTTGCTATTATTTACACCGCGCAATTTAATACTTTTCATATGGACAATGATCTAAAAACCCCCGCTTTAGTATATCTGAGTGAATATGAAAATAATGTTGGTGATTTTGTTACTTTTGACTATATCAATGATAATTTTGATTATACAAAAGTAACTGCTTCACTTACATCAAATTCTAATGAGCTAGATACTAAATGAGCAAAAGAAATAGAGAGCTTAATCAAGCTCTTGCAAGTCTTAATGAGATCAGAAAAAAGTATTTTAACTTGCTTGATGAGATAAAAAACAATAAGTACTACTTTCCAGTAATAATGAATATTTGCTCGTACGAAAATGTTAAGAAATTGCCTTATGATGAGCTTATTGAAGTCAACCAAATCGCCGATTTTAAATTAGAAAAAGAATTGTATGAATTAATTCTAAGTAAATGAGGGCTTAATGAGCGACAAATTCACCATTAAATTTAAAGGTATTCTTGATCATGCAGCAACAAAAAAGTCTATCGAACAAGATATTACCAAAATGGAGAAATATCTTAAGCCTAGAAAATCTAGTTTGGGTAGTACTAAAGATATTGTAAAAAATAATTTGGCAGATAAGAAAAAAGAATTAAGCAGACAATCCAAATTTGAAAGTTTAAGAGAGCGCGTTGAGAAATATAGACTTACACAAACTAAAAAGCTTATAAAACAAGGCATGGGATTTGAAAAAGCCAGAAAAGAGGCATTCAAAAGATCTTTAATGTCTGATAGGGATAAAAGACGCCTGGAGTATAAAGAACTTATAAAAGAATCAAAGGCAAAAAATAAAATGATGGCGGCTTCTCAAGGAAAAGGACTTGTTGCCAAAATTGCAATAGGTAGTGCCCTAGGAAATGTTATTAGCAATGCTATGGGTAAAGCAGCAGGAGGATTTTTGGGATTTGCTAAAAAATCGGTTGAAGAAGCATCCAAAACGAATAGAACTAAACTTCTCAATAGCGCGTTTTTTACAAAAGAAGAACGTGATACGATTATGGGAGCTAAAGGTAAAAGGGGGATTCTTAGTGGAATAAAGGGATTTGAGCGTGACTTAGAAAAAGAAGAGTTTTTGCATCAGGCGAGCGTCTTTAAAGGTACTTTAAGAGATTTAGATAGGTTAAGTACAGATAATTTGAAAAAAGCAATAGAATTTTCAGCTATGATAAAATCTAGCGGTGCTATGAGCAGTGAGGATGCTGTAAAAGCTGTTAATAGTCTCCTTAGTGGAGAAGGGGATGAGCTTTTCGATTTACTGAAAAGGTCGGGGATTGGCGACAAATATATAGAAAATGCTAAAATAGCTTGGCAAAGCGGAGCTAAAGTAGATCTAGAATCTAGAATTACTAAAATGGTTGAAATGATGAGCGATTACAAAACTTTAGGTATTGCAAAAAAAGCCGACACCAAAGAAGAGATCGATAGCAATTTGGCCTCAGCTGAGCAAACTCTTTCAAACTTAACCAACACCGTTCTGGATCCATTACTTAAATTCATCAAAATGGTCACTGATTATCTTAATGGATTTACTTTTCAAACACATGTTATTGAGCCTTTTTTTAAAGGGTTGAAAAGCCTTTTTGCCAATTTGCCGTTAATTGGTAGGACTTTTAGAGATAATCTCGAACCTACCCCTAGTCCACCTAAATCAAGACCAAAAAGCAAAGAAAATGAAGATAATAATAACGATACTCCATAATTTTGATAAAAAGGTAATTACTTATGGCTATTAACAGTGAAAAAATGTCGTCTAATGATATTTTTCAAATAGTAAAAGATGTAACAACCCAAATATTTGCTCTTTTTGGAGCAGATAATTTTTTAGTGCTATTTCCTAGACCAGATCTTAGGGGATTTGGCTATGTTCCCCAATTATTCTTTGTGAGACCAAAAAACCAGCTAATATCGCGAACCTATAATACTGGCTGTTCTAAAAGACCGGTTATCAACTATTATGATAGAAAAGCAGAATATGTAAGTTACAATCCCGTAATGACGGGTGAAAATATCTCATTAAGCGGTGGGGTGTTGACCTCTTTATATAAAGAGATGCTCTTGCCACTCAAAATGACTGTTTTTGGCAATTCTTTGCTCCGCTTTGATGCTCACCTTGTAAAAGAACAACTAGCCAATAGACTGCAAGCTCAAGTTCCGTTTACTATCTACAGCCCAACTTTTGGCCTTAAAGAATTAGCTATAATTACAAGTCTTTCATTTACAGACACTCCATTCATTGATGAAGTTGAAGTAAATCTTTCAATAGAAATAGTAAAAACATTCACATTAGAAAAATATAAAGGATAATCTATGTTACTAAGTTACGACTTTAAGATTGAATTTTACAATATAAATAAATCAAAAAAATCAATTGATGGAATTCCTTTTCCTGAAGAAATTCCTAAAATTATAATAAATACACAAGATGGAATTCATGTTGATATTTCCATATCCAACGTGTATTCAAATATTCATACTATAAGTTCCAAACAAGCAAAAATTGTACTTTGGAACTTGCCTCTAGACTTCACCCACGACATTAAATTTGGAGATATAGTAAAAATATACTATAAAAAATTTGCCTATGAAAAAAGATTTGATTTTATAATGGCTGGAACTTTAGGACCCCCTATGAGTACTGATTATCCCGGTGGAGATTTTAGTGTCGAGCTTGACGTTCGTTTACTAACTAAAAGCAACTTTTTCAATAGAAAGTTGAAGCGTAAAGAATTTAAGGGTATAACAGTTGAAGAGGCAATAAAATCTGTATTTCCCAATCGCAATATTATTAATATGGATGAAAAAGATAGACTTCAAATTATTGACAAAAATATTTATGCATCAACACCAAAAGAGTTCATCGACAAAATAAAAGGAGTATATGTTCATAACATAATAGCTGATATTGGTACTGGTGTAAAGGGATATGACTGCAATATTATATTTACCAAATATAAAAAAGAGGGGAAAAATGTACACTACGAGGCATTAGAAGATTATGGACTTGAGTTTATCCCG
>NZ_QBLM01000012.1 GCF_008828755.2 [Borrelia] turdi
CATAATAGCTGATATTGGTACTGGTGTAAAGGGATATGACTGCAATATTATATTTACCAAATATAAAAAAGAGGGGAAAAATGTACACTACGAGGCATTAGAAGATTATGGACTTGAGTTTATCCCGCAACAAGAAATTACTTTGGGTACCACGCTCAAGGTGAATCTTACATTTTGGAACGCCAAAACATTTTACACACACAAACTAAATGTCGGTGATAAAGTTTCATTCATTGATGGACTAGGAAATATTATCAAAAACACTATACAAGAAGCAACTGCCAAACTTAGTAACACGGGTGAGTGCTCATTAATACTTAAACTATATGATGATTCTAATAATATTAGATTAAGAAGGTAAAGGGATTTAAAATGAACAAAGAAGAGTATGAAATTTATAGAATGCAACAGCGCCTTTACGGGCATGCATTAGCACAAGAAGACATGAAAAATTGGATTTATTCAAACATTTTTATAGCTCGAATTGGCACTGTAAAGACGTTTAAACAGAAAACCCAAGAGGCTATAGTTACAATGCCAGAATTTGAAAATTTAGAAATTCACACAAAAAATATATCTAATATCAGCCTTGAACTATCAAAAGGCGATACTGTTTTACTACTTCAATCAAGCATTAATCTTTTTGATAAAAATGACAATATTCATTTTGACAAACATCATTTTTACATTCTTAGCGCAATTGGTCCAAAAACTTTGAATCTAATTTGTGATAATATTAAAATCAAAACAACTAGTACGATTGAAATAGCCAACCAAACAACTAGCTTGAAAAAAATTCTAGATAATATTATAAGTGCTATCAATGGTATAACTATCATAGGGGACTCAGTAATTGATCAGGCAAGCTTAAGAATAGCAACTTCTAGAATTACTGCTGATATCAACAGTTTATTTAAGTAATTTTTGATAAATATGATATAATTAAACCAATATGGATTTAAGAATTGGTGATAATTTCAATTTGGTGTACAATAATGATGTTTTGCTTGTTGATGGAATTAATGAGCAAAAACAACAGCTGTTTATCTTTCTTAAAACTCTAAAGGGTAGTCTAAGTTATGCTCCTAATTGGGGATTAGACTACTTCTTACTTTTAAAATTGCTCAAAATTAATAATCTACAAGCCGTAAAAAACTATTTTCATGAACTATCTAAGGAGCTTAACTTAGATATAATCAATATCTCAATTGAAATACAAGCCCATAAAGTACATATATCCTTTTTTTTCCCGGGCGATGTTTTGAACATGGAGTTTGATTTATGAGCATTGTTTTTGATTCTGATTTTGGCATTCTAAAACGTACAATTAAGGATATAGTAAAATCTAAAAGAGAATACTTAAGAGTAAAGTATGGTATTAATATTGATAATAATCATAGCTCAATTTACAACATAATTGCATCTTCTTTAGCATTAATTGAAGAAGAAATAATTAATGAACTTAATCTGTTTTTTTCTAAAATGAAACCGGGTGGTACTTATTGGGCTGCTATTGAAGAACACATCTCTTCTAAAAGCACAACTTACAGTGCGGTTCGCACTGCTTTACTTAATCTTACTGGAGTAGAGCATGCTAATATCAAAAGTTCAGCTGGTAAAGCCAATATATATCTAATTCTAAAAGAAGATTTACTAGATAGCGGTAAAACTAATATTAACAATTCTGAATTCAAGGCTCAACTTTGGGAAACATTATATCTTACAACTCCTAGTGGTACTTTACTTGATGGAGACATAGAAATTGATGGCCTCAACTCAACTGGACAGCTTAAATCCTACAAAATATCACTCGGCAAAAGAAAATATGTTTATATGAAAGTAAAGTACAAACTTGATCTAAAAAACTATCTCTACTTAAATATAGACGCTCAAATTAGAGACATATATTCTAGGATTATTTCAAACAACTATTCTGATATGGGAATTAGTTTTGAATATCAAGACTTTTTTGCTCCAGTTAACGAAGTAAAAGGAATTAGGTCAATGGAAATTAAAGCTTATGTTAAAGATACAGATACTCAAAGTATTTCAAGCATTAGCGATGGCGATTTTCAAACAAACAAAGATATTGCCGTTACTAATGATACAATGCTACTTTTCAATACAACTGATCGACTGCTTATTGACATTGATAATTAAAAATTATGAAAATACCCAATTTTTTAAAAGATACTCAAGTTCATAAATTTCTAATTACAGAAACTGAATACGCACAAAAACTGCTCAATGAGCTTAAAGTGCTTAATTCTAACTTCATATCCATTGATGCAAAAGAAAACGTTAAATCACGATATATTGCTATATGGCTATCTCAAGTTTTATCAATTTTTTATGCAAAAACTCAAACTTTAAAAAGCATTACAAGCAATATTAATAGTGTTATTTTTGCTTTGCGCCATATTGGCACCGATGAATCATTTAGACTAATTTTTAAGGCTTTTTTAAATGTGGATGTTTTAATTACTACACCCGATGCTGGTGTTATTGATATCTCTTTTAAAGGGGCTATAAAAACAAACTTTACTACATTTATTTCACCCAGCACTGCAAAAGGTAAACTACTTAAAAAGATACTAATTAGAGAAAAAAAATCAGGATACGCTGCTTCTAAAAAAACTTTAGTATTCAACTCACTTCCTAAGGGCTATGATCATTCAATTTATGCGTTCATAAAGAGAATTATTCCTATAGGTAGGGTTCTTAAAATTAATGACAAAGATGGTAAAAATATTATCACTTTTAATGATTAGGGGGGCTTAATGGCCGTAGATCAAGAAAAATTATTAATTGATGAAGAAGAAACAGTACAAATTAAAGATTTGAATAGGGTTAATGAGGTTAAGAACACGGACCTTTTACTACTTGATGATGGAGTTGCAAGTAGCAATGCTATTACTTATGAAAATTTTTTGAAAACCACTAAAGACAAAACCTTTAAGGGCGAAGGGCTCGGCTATTTTAAAGAAATAATCAAGTCTACAATTGCTGAAGAACTTGCAGCCAATACAGATTTTGTAGAAAAAATTTATACTAAAATAACAGACAAACTAATTAACAATGATTCTACTAATCTTTCTAGCCTTTTTAGCAAAATAAAATCACAACTTACAAATAGTATATCATCAGCTACTCTATCTAGAAGTGACAATCTTTTGATAATGCCTAATTCAAGCAGCATTCAAAAAACACCAATTCCTAAACAATTACTGGGAGTGCCGTCTGATTTTACGCATGGTAGAAGTTTTGCTTTTGGGCCCACACTTTATTCATATGAATATAAAGATAAATCAATAACTATCAAAATGGAAAACTCCGATACCGCTACTCTTGTTTTTTATAAATATAATGATAATTATCCTATTTATCTTGATATTGAGCTTGATGTAGAACACTATAACAATATAACTACTAAAGCGGTATATCTAAAGTATAACGATGAAACTGAAAAAAGTATGGTTTATGAACAATCCTATGCCCCACGAGGACTATCTAGTAGAGTTCCTATGTACAAAGGATGGTATGTCCAAAAAAGAGCATACACATCAGGAAATTCAATTCCAGTTCTTTTAAAACTGTGAACTTTTTTAGCAAAAATTAAAGTTTTGGTATATAATATATACATGTAAAAATTAAAATCGAGGATTAAAAAATGGATATTAAAATAACAGAACTTCTAATTAATTTAAACGAAATAAAACTTATGGCCGTAATGATTTTTGTAACAGTACTAGTTCTAGGAGGATTGATTCTTCTAAAACCACTACTAAAAGACATATTATCTATAGTAATAGGCAAGATTTTTAGAAATGGAAATGGCAATAATCATATTAAAAAAAGAGATTAATTCGTGAAATTATCTAAAGATAATCTTGAGATTGGACTTACATCTATATCAACCCTTATTGACGTATTCTCTAAATTTGAAGATGACTTTAGCGAAATTGCACATAAAGGATTTTTTTGGTTTATGAATTGTATTCTCATTATAAATTAATCTATAAAGCAAATATGGAAAGACTTGAGAATACATTAACTCCAACAATAGCTGAAACACTAGCTCCAGTGAATGAGAAAATCAATCAATGTATTGATCTGGTTAATTCTAATGAAAAAAATCTAAAAATATCCAATAATTTAAAATTCAACAAAGAAGGAAAACCTATCTATCAAGAAGGAGCAAATAATGCAAAATAACACTATTGGTTTAGGACTTAATTTGCTATCCAGCTTAACCAACATAGCTAAAGCTGAAACAAACATAGATCATAACTACATTAATACTTTTAGCAGGGTAATAGATTTTTTTTACAAAACATACATAGGATCACTAAAGTCTATGGAAACAACCGAATCAATGAAAATATTTAAAGAAATACAAGACATTGTGAACTGCAACATTGAGATAATAGAAGCTATTTCTAACAGCAAAAATAAAAGAATCATATCTTCACTAAAAGCAAAGCGTAATAAAATCATGAAAGAATATGTAAACGCTCTCAAAAGAGGTGAAAATGCTTAAATTATCAAACTACTTCTTAATTACTTTACTACTATGCTGTACTACTATTGCTAGTTTACCAGAAGAGCCAGAGCCGCCAATTATTCAAACACTAGAATCTTTGACTAAATATGAGGCGCAACTATCAGATTATGTTATGTATCTTGTAACATTCTTAAGTAAAACAAAATCTAAAGTTAATGATCCAAATTACCCAACATATACTTATCCTGATTTATCAGAACTAAAAGACGAACACTCAATAACTTCAATAAAATATAATATCAAACTACTTTTAGAGTATATTCAAAAAACAAAACCTATAGCTAAAAAAGTCTATAATCAATATTCTTATTTAAAAATGTAAATTACAAAAAGGTTTTTCTTGCAAGAAAATATACTTCATATGTGTAAATAGACCCCGCAAACTAAACTAGTGTATAATAAGATATAAAGGAAAAATATTGTGAAAACCGTGCTAACAAATACTACAAGCATAACTGAAGAACAAATATACAATGAGTTTATACGATTGGGGATGGAACAACTAATAGCACAAGATTTATCTAAAAGATATTATCACAATGAACTTACATATAGAGATTTAGAAAATTTAGAAAAACAATTTGGAATAAAGTTTGATAATCTTGTTTCTAAGATAGATAGTATAGAGAAGAATTTAGATACTAAGATAGATAGTGTTAAAAGTGAACTTACTACTAAGATTGATGGTGTAGAAAAAAATTTAAATACTAAGATAGATTTCGTAGAAAAAAATTTAAATATCAAAATAGATAGTTTAGACGCCAAGATTGACACTATAGAAAAGAATTTAAAACAAGATATGTCTAATTTAGAAGAAAATCTCAAACAAAACCTTGACGAAAAACTCAAAATTCATGAAAAATTTTTATTAGAAAAACTTAATATAAGCAACAGATTAATAATTATTATTACAATAATAATAGCTCCAATTGCTATATCTAGCATAGCAAATATTATTACGTCGATAATTAATGGGTTTTCTAAATAGAAATTACAAATAATCCTCAAAATATATAATTTATCATTTCCAAACAATCCTCTTAAAAAGAAAAATTCAATAATAATTGTTTATTCAATATTTAATAGCAATAATTAAATTAAACATTACTAATAAAAAAGGAGAGGAGAATGAAGATTGTCAATATATTATTTTGTATATTTTTTATTCTACTAAACAGCTGTAATTCCGATAATAATGATGCTTTTAGGAATAATAATAAAAATAATACCCAAGAAGTAAAAAGCGGGAAAAAGCGCGATTTAAGCGAACAAGAAAAGCCTAAATCTAAAGAAGAACTTCTTA
>NZ_QBLM01000009.1 GCF_008828755.2 [Borrelia] turdi
ACTCAATCCAATAATTAAACTTTTAAAAAAATTGTGACCATGACAAGTAAAATTTCTTCTTACTTTAACAAAAGTTGTAGCGCTTTCCAAAAAAGTTGAAAAGTAATAAATTATATTTCTTTAGTATACTTCTAATATTTGCTATTGATATAAACTAGTGTTGGAATAAATATGTAGGGTTGTCAGTCGCAAAGTGGATACAAGATAGATGAAAACATGTTCTCCATTGTAACTAAGAAAGTTTATGCTAATTTTTAACGGCGCCAAAGAGGTTTCTTTAATATGTTTTATGTTTCTTCTAAATTTTTTAGGCCATTGGATTGAAAATTTGCATAATCAAGAAAGTTTGAAATAGATTTGAAATTTTTACTAGCAATCTAAGCACTTTTTACTCAAGACTTTGTAAATGTTTCCAAAATTGGTCTTAGCTATAGAAAATTTTTCTAATTTTGACTTCAAATCCCCCAAGCTTTTTAAATTTTTGCTTAGCAACTTTTTAAGTGTTTCTGATATTTTAGTAGTACCAGTAACAATGTTTTAAACAATATTAAACTAGGACTTTCTTTATTTGAATTTGAAACAAGCTACATACTTTTGCAACCTGTTTCAAATTCAAATAATATTAAGTATTAGTACCAAACACCATTATTATCAATGACACTTTGCACTCTTTTAAGAGAATCTTTTATTGATAAGATTGAACTTATTATTGCTTTATATGCTTCGTATGAATTAGATTTTTCTTTGACCTTTGAAATTAAATTTTTTATTCCTGTTTCAATGCTATTTAATATCTTTCCTGCATATACTTCTCTTGCGTATACAAAATTTGTTGCGGTCTTTGCACTCACTTGAATATAAGTTAATAGGGCATTAAGATCTTTTTCAAGCTTTACTTTTGTAAACTTTTTAGCCTCTTCTTTAGCCTTGCCTTTAGTAAGGTAGTCAAGTCGTGTAGAATACATTTGGGCTTGCTTTATTGAAAGCAATGTATAATTATTATATATCTTAACAATTGTTTTAATTGCTGAATCTACATTATATTTAACGCCTTCTAGATAAGATTCATATCGATTGCTTAATCTTACTTCTTCATTATATTCATCATTATATTCATAATCTTCTTCTAGATAAGAATACTTATCATAATCTTCTTCCTCTATTTCATATATTGATGAAATAGAGTTTGAGCCTGAAATAGTTTGATAAGAATTTATAGTAAAATCAATTGCATTGCTTTGAATAGTCTCCTCCCTCAATTTACTACTTTCACCTTTAAGGGAACTTAAACTTCCTTGAGTCATCCCTTTATGTACCCCTTGTTGTTTTTGTATTTTTTCTTTTCTAGGCTCAGGCTGTTCTCTTAATAGCTCAATTTTTAAATTTTCTTTTTCTGACATTATATTTTTTTGTAATAAATTACTATTATTGGTAGGCTCCATCTTTATACTATGAGTAGGCGGGTTTTTTTTAACAACTTTATCTTTGCCTTTCTTTCTATTAACCTTGTCTTTATCTTGATTGTTAATATACTTTTTAATAGATTCTTTGCCACCAGCATCTAAAATAGAGCTTCCCTCATTAAACAAATCAAGAGATTCCTCTTTCATTTTATCTCTCATAAATAAATCACAACTGATAAAACCAAAAAGTAATCCCAAAGCTAAATATTTACTTTGAACTTTCATGCTTCCTCTCCTTTAAAGTTAATACTAACTTTAGATCATTTTAACTAGGATCCCAAAAATTAACAAACTATTCTTATTAAAAGAGACAAAATTATTACAATTTTAATTCACAAAATACTAAGCTAATTTTACTATTAATAGTATTTTCATTTAATCTAAATACAAATAGGAAGATAACTTGACATATTATATGCCGATCTCATTTTTAGAATTTCAACTATAATTAGATTTTTAATTTTTTCTTAAGATGTACTATTAATTTTTTATTGCAAAAATCTTCAAGCTTTGTTTTTAATCCTCTTAAATCATAAAGATCTAATTGATTGGGTTTTTCTTTATTCTCTTCTAATCCATTCATAACTTCTTTAAAATCCAATTGCATTAATATGGCATTTTATGTTTACAAACCATATTTTATGCTATCTGATTCTATTTTTAAGAATTTCTACAAAATTTTTTATCTTATTTTCATTATAAATAAAGAGAAATGAAATAATCTTCCCTCTTTCTTATTAAAAGAAGAATATAATGACTTATTATTAAGAAGATCTATTAACTCTTTAAAACATTTCATTTTTTGTTTCACATTTATTCTTACCTTAACTTCAGCTTATCTTTATTTACTAGTTTCTTAAAATTATTCATTTTTTATGTTTTCATATAAAAAACTATAAAATCCAAACTTTAAAACTTTAATTTAATAAAATACAAATACTTTAAGTATATCTGCTATTGATGGGGTAGTTTTAGGATATTTACTTACATTAAAGAAAGAAGAATGCTTCTATTAGTAAGGGAATAAGTTGGTTATAAATTAACAAAAAAAAAGGTAATATTTAAAATAATCAAAAAAGGTTAAAAATATTATAGATAGTTATGTCATTTATGTTCTTATACTGTTTTTTACTGGTATATATTTTAAAGATAATAATCGTTTAAATATTTTTTGTTAAATCTTTTATTTTCCAGTCTTACCCATATAATTCAATTTTAAGAAAAAATTCTTAATATATTCTATTGTCTCTTAAAATTTACTAGGACAAATTTTACTTCTTTTTGAATAATTTCTTTTATCTCTTTCTTGATTCCCATCGTTTCAGGCATATTAGAGAAAGAAGTTTTTAATTGTTTAAATTCGTTTTCAAGTTTATGCACGTCACCAACTAATTCAGTAAATTCTAAAAATTGATTTTTCTGCTTTCTTTTCTTCATCAATACTTGAAACTAATTCTTCTTCCTTTATCTCTATTTTTTCTTGAAAGTAATAAGGGGGGGGGGATTTAAAATAGCCAAACTCTCTACATTGACGGGTCCTGTACTAACAGTTTGCAATTCGTTTTTTCTTTCTCTAATATGTTGTTCAATAGCTTCTCTGCCTTCTTGGGTTTTTCCTATAAAGTCTAAATCTTTCTTAGCTTCTTTTTTTTTCTACATACTTTTCTTTTATTTTGCCCATTAATTCATTAAGATTTACCTAGTATTGCATGATAATAAACTTACCAACATCAATATTATTGTCAAAATATTTTTTTTCATATCTTCTTTTTCTAGAATGTTTATATATTCATAGCTATAATAGAGCATAAACTTATTGCTATTCCTATGAAATTGCACATATAGGCTTCTTATTAATACAAAAATCATTATCTTATACTTAAAAAGTATCCTTAAAACTATCTTGCTAAACAATAAGCACATTCAAAAATACAATATGAAGCTATTGCAGTGGAAACTTCTACTAATTCTTTTTCTATAAGATCAGTAAAATAAGATGGGTTTAAATTAGCCAAAGTTTATTAATTATCTTATCAGTATAAATTAAAAATAAAGAAAAAAGGGAAAAAGAAAAAAAATAATTAGGTATGAAAAAGACAATATGAGGAATGATTTTTATTTTTAATAATAAGTGTTGTAATAATATCTTGTGAAGGGGGTTAAAAGCCTCGATGTATAAAAAAAAAGAAAAAGCAGACAAAGCTAATGATAAGGTGATTGATTTAAAAAAGCAAATAAAAAGATAAAAGATTCGATTGCTTTTGCAGTAAGTGCAAAAGCAATCGAATCTTTAGTTAAGCTAGAAGACTTTCTTACTAAAACTTTTAGAAAGAAAGCTTAAGGTTTAGGAAGTGTTTGGGGACAATAGGAGACAAAATGGTTTTTTCAATTAGGGGATTATATAATGTAGTATTGTCTGACAGATGTTAAGTTAGGGTTAATGGAATAAAAAAGTAACACCGCTTTCCTTAAATAGATATAAAATTATTTTATTTTAAGAAACTTATTATTTAATAATAGTGTTCATTATATGGACCTTTTTCAGGAACTATATATAATAAACAGTTAACTTTAAGTTTGAGTAAAAATAATTTTTTATTTTACTATCATCATAATTACAGTTAATTTTCCAATTAAGCTTATTTTTGTGGGTTAGGATTTCAGGGATCTTTCTTTAAATTTTCTAAATAATCTTTTCTTGATTGCTCTAAATTTTTTTAAAATATTCTTTATTTTTAAATATGCATTTAAAGAATATAAAAGCTTGTTTTTGGGTCCTATTAAGGACTACTAACAATATTGTTCGTCAGACGGATCTAAATTTTCGTTTTTATTAACTACTGGTTTATCCATGGGTCAATAAGTCATTTTAGGTATTAAAGTTTCATAAATTAGAAATATCTTTCTTATTATTATTGTTGCTTGAGTTTTGTTTTTTTAAAAATTCTGTTTAAATATTACTTTCTTTCTCATTATTACTATTTTTAGTAATCATACTTAAAGAAGTTGTTGTACTAAGAAGAGTCTACATCTTGTAGCTGAACTAAAGACTGGTTTTTATAAAAATTGTAGCTTTTAATATGTTTTTCTATAGCAATGTATAATTTTTCAAAATAAGTAAATATCTAACAAAAAGCTTTTCATATAACGTGTAATTATATCTTGAAAAGATATAATCGAAACTCTTATATTATTATGGGGGCTTTTGTATATTTATAAATACATTTAATCCGAAATACACCTATTAAGTTGAAGAAATTTTTATTTATAAATTGTTAGCATATTGAAAATGAATAATTTTCAATTAATTTTAATTTTGCTTATTTTTTTAATCCCTTTATGGTTAGAGAAAGTCAGACTTATTTTTTTTTTGTTATTAAAAATATTTTTTTTATCTTTTACATGATCATTATAATAATTTTCTTCTAAGCTTTTATTTAAAAACGTTCTTTTGAATCTTGTTTCCCAGATTTCATTAAAGTCGTTTATTTTATCAGTTTTTCCATTCATCATCCATATTTTTTTACTGTATTTATTTTTAAACTCTTTTATAAAATGATTTGAAATATCTTCAATTTTATATTCTTTTTTATATTTTTCTATTGCTAAACTTAGGTTTCTTAGTGCATTTACATATGTTTTTTCATTATTGCTTATTTTTAGTATTTTTGTTATCTGAAGTTTTTCTATTTTATGGATTTTCACCAGCCTTCTTATGATATATTCTTTGTAGGAAATTTTATGTATTTTATTATCTTTTTTTCTTATAGAATTCTTTATCTTATATATATCTTTTATACCTTTAGGTATAACATCTGCAATTGATTCATCTGCAATTGAGCTTCTAGGTTTTATATTATTTTTGTTTTTAGTATTGTCAATTTCTTTAGAAAAATCAGATACTATTTTTTTATCTTTTAAATATTCTTCGATTTCTTTATTAATTGCTTCTTGAATAACTGTAAAACGGTGTTTCCAAAGATTTTTATTTTGTATATAAAATGCAAAGCTTCCATTATCTTTGCCTAAATGTTTTAGTTTAGTTGTTATTAATAGTACTTGATTTAAAAATGATATATCATATTCCAAGGTCCTGATTGATGTTTTTTGATTATCTTTTGCGAGACATTTGTTAACTATATTATATATTTCTGTTGTAGAATATGTTTTAAGTTTGTTAGATTTATAGTATTCTTTATTTTTAAGTTCAATTGCCCAACATACCTTTAGCATTCTTTGGTATATTGCCCTTTTTTTAGTTAAATATGATTTTAATCTTGAGTACTTTAATTTTATTAAATTAGAGCTTGTGTTTTTTTGGTTGTTTTTTATAAGTTCTTCTAATGTTATGAGATTATTAAAATTTTTATTGACATTATTTTTTATTTTTATTATCATTATATTATCCTGGCTTCTGAAGTGAAATTTGTTGTAGTTTCAGAAGCTTTTTCAATTATTTAGCTTGTACTTTGAATTTTTACTGTGTTACAAACAAAATAATTAGCTTTTAACATATTCTATAATAATGGTTTTGAAATGTCAATATAATGGATTATAAAATATGACCCATATGTTTAGAAACAGTTTGTATTTCATGTTTTGTAGATTTTCGGGACATTATTTTTTTTGCTTGCTCAATTCTTAATTGAATTGTTTCTTTCATGCTATTTGTTATAGGCTTTGGCCTTCTAAAATCCATTAGAAAATATGTACAAAAATCTTCTAAAAGATAAGGGCGGTTGTCTACATGAATTGCACATTTTAAAATTTTTGATTTCTTAGATATAGTATTTTTGCTAATTGAAAGATTATAAGAATCTTCTAATATATTTTGGAATTCTTTTAAAGAATAAAGCCTTACGCCGTTAATACTTAACATAAATACCTCATTAATTTCATTTTATTATATATTATGTGTTAGTTTCAAGGAGGTAGGTTATATGTTGAATACTTTTAGTAGATTGTTTGCCAACAGGTGTTAGATGATATATCTAGGGCTTATTACAGTAATTTATGTCTATCCAAAAAAAGTTATAATAAGGTGATATTTTTAAGAAATGGGGCTATACTTGTGGTTTGGTTTAAGTATTTTTTTTCAATTTCATCTTCTAATAAAGTGATATCAATTTTGATACAACTGTTTTCTTGTATAATATTGATGTCATTTAAGATAAAGTCCAGGCTATTTGAGTTTAAATATTTGGTCAAAAAATTTGTTTTTTCTAAGAAGATTAATCTTATCTTGCCCCCTAATCCATTCTCATTTTCAATAAAAGATCTTAACGTTTTTAGAATTTTTTGTTTACTATTGATAGTTTTTATTTGATTTGAATTTGTCAAGATTAGTTCTTCGTAGATTTTTGTGCTTAGATTTAATAAAATTCTATTTGTTGTTTTAATGCTTACATTTAAATTTTCACTAGTTTTTATATTGGCGTTATTGATAATTTTGATATTAGAATAGCTGATTTTTGTTAAAAAAGGAAGTTCAATGGTTTTATTGATCCCTTTTAAGAGTAAATTAACTTTTTGGTTGTTTGCTTTGTTTTCAAAAAGGTAAGTATTGTTATTTTTTATAATAGGAATAAATGCATTTTCTATATTTTCTTTTCTATAAATAGAGTCAAGTATTTTAAGCCCAATTAGGTAAATCTTATCTTTATTATTAGCTTTTAAATCAATCGTATAGACTTTAACTGGCATCATATCGTAAACTATTTTAAGCCTTTCTTCACTCACATAGTTAATATAAAACTCAAGGTTCTCTTTTAGAATTTCTTTTGGCAATTTAGAGAATTCATCTGACTTTAATTTTAAACTAATAATTCCACCTTTAAATGTTTTGAGTGTTATATTCTTTTTTAGGTTTGTTTGAATAGTTTTTTCAAAATTAAGTTCAAATTTAAAAGCTATAGGGTTGATAATAAATATTTTTTTATTTTTTACAAAGTAAGTACTGATAATTGACCGTGGGTCAGTATACACAATTTCTCCTATAGATGCACTTTGAAATTTATATAAAATTGGGATTAGATATAGTCTAATCTTTTAAATTGGTTTTTGTTAGAACAATACCTAATAATAATGGTTTTTTAATTTTAATTCAAGCTGTAAAATTAGAATGTTTTTATTTGAATTGATTATATTATTTAATTTTTTAATTTTGAGTAATTTTTTAAAAATAAATATAAGATAAACTAAAGGAAGGTTTTGATGAATGCAAAATTTATTGTAAAAAATTTTATTTTAATATTTTTAATTTCTTGTCAAACTTATCAAATAGCTTATGATAAGTTTTCTCAAGTATTAGATTCACAATATGATATTGGGGTAAATTATTCTAGAGATGGAACATTTAGGTCTGTAATTTCTATTAGATATGATAAGTTAAAAAATAAAAAGGAATATTTTATTTTAGTCAAAGTTGAGTCTAGAAATTCTAGTCAAATAAAGCTTGAAAAAATAATTACAGATACTAGGTTTGAGTCTAAAGGTGAGTTAGTTTTAGAAAATAGTAAACGTGTTGTTTATTATAACGATTTTTATGATTCATATTTTCCCTATGATTATACAACAGTGATTACTGAAAAAAATATTAAGGTAGAAATTTATAAATTTAGTATTTCAGAAAGCGAATTTATGAAATTTGTTGCTTTGGGTGGTGATAATATAGCGGCATTTAGAATTTATGCGTTTATGAATGATGTTGTTGTAAGTTTTAGCAAGATACCTTTTAAAAAATTTTTGGACGATTTTAATTTAAAAGCTAAAAGACTTAGTGAGAGTTAACTTGAGCTTAAGACTTTTTAAGCTCAAGTTAACCTATCCTTTTATAGGGGAAAGATATAAATTAAAAGTATTTAGTATGAATAAGTTTTTTAACATTAATTTTTGATAATATTGGCTTTAAAATTGTTTTTATATTATTTATTGTGTCAATCTTTTGAAAGATTGATGAATTCCAGTATAGCTTTTTCATTCCTCAGCAAGAATAGACCCTCTCTTATTCCATTGTGGAACTCTTCAAAGGAAATTAAGATTGTTTTTAAATTTTTATCTTTATTGTCTATATTGTCATAGTAAAAGATGAAGTAAGGCCTTCCGGTATTATCTTTAAAGCCAAGAAAATTTACAAAGATTGCTGTTTCTTGAAAATCTGTTTTTAAATTATATGAGAGGCCATTTTTATATAAAAAAATTCCATTGCCTTCAAGACTTTTAATTTCTAAATTATTAATTGTATTTTTTATTTTGGTAAAACTTTCAATTGCTTTTAAAATATATTTTATTGATGAAAATTTGGCATAATATATGCGGTTATTAATTTGAAATTCTAAAAAGATTCCGCATTCATTTCCAGCTTTAATTACATCTTGCTCATTTTTAATAGAAGCCGCAATTTTTTTGTCAACAGCAAGATTGATTTTAAATGTTGAAATATGATTTAAGGTTTTTACATTATTAATTGCTAAATTTTCTGTTATATAGACTTTATAATTAATAAATATTCCTTTTATATTTTTAATTTTAGCTTGTTTAAATTCATAGTTTGTGCTTTGAGAATATATTGTTAAATTTTGAATCAAAAATATTAATAATATTAAAGCTTTACTTTTCATTATGAACTTATTATATGATAGCAGGCTTAAATAATTTTAGTAAACTGTTTTGATTATTAAGTCTGAAATTTATAAAAATTTTAGCTATATAAATATTTTTTATTGATTATTTAAGGAAAATTTCTTTCGATATTTTTATAGATTTGTGTCAGATATTAAAGTTATTCACTAAAATAAGTTAAAAAGTTTGTATATTCGCTTAGCAAGAATTTTGTTTCAAATAGTTTAATTGACTTTTGATTTTTCCCATATAAAAAGAAAACCCCTTAAAAATAAGAGGTTCATTTAAAAGAATGTATGGTATGAAGTAAATATTGATAATAAATTCTTTTAATTTTAAAAAAGGAGAATATTTAATACTCAATTATTAGTTCAATAATTGAGTATTCCCATGTATTTTGAAAATTTTTTTATAGAATTAGATTTTTTCATAGAAACTCTAATTCTATTTAAGATTAAATTTTATTTATCACTAAGGTTAATTATGTACAGTTATTTTTAGAGTTTATGATTTAAATATCAATTATCGTATTGATATTTAATGCTTCCTATTTAAATAGGAATTTAATTTTTATTTAATTTATGTTTTTTAGATTTTCATTTTTTCTATTTGCTATAAACTTATTGGTTTAGGTACTGAATGTTTTAATTTTTAGTAAAAAAGAAGTCCCTACCCCTAATCTTATTTGGAGAGGATTAATAGGGGTGTTGGGGACTGTTGGTAGATCGTTTTCTACCTTATATATATAATATTTTATTTTTTTAATTTTGTAAATATTATTTAATAATAATAAATAAAATATAGTGTTTTTATGAAAAGTATTAAATTTTAGTTTTTTTATGATTTCCTTTTAGTTTTGTTGTTTGGTTTAGTTTGATGTTGTTGTGATTGGCTTTCAATTTTATTGATGGCTTTTAAAAGCCTTATTTGTCCTTTATTAAGGGTTTTTTCTTTATATTTTAGCTTTAAAGGGTTTAATTTTTGGTTCATTGCCTGAATTTCTTTAATTTCTGTTTCAGTTGGTTCATAATTTATCCATTTTTTATCTATCCAGCCTTTTTCCCATTCATAGTAGCTTTCATTGAAGTTAGTTCTGTTTTGTTCGTCGAAGTGTCTTGCTAGTGCGGCAATTATTTTTGTTCCATATTTAAGCATTTTTTCTGTTTCTGTTTCTGTAATAAATTTATCATAATCGTAATTTTCTCCAGTTTGCATATTAACAATGTCAACTATAAGTTTAAAAGTATTAATACAATTCATTGTGATATTTATGGATGAAGAATTAGGATCACTAAGGGCTTTAATATTAAGTGCATATTTGTTCTTTAAACTTATGGGAATTTTAAAAAAATCTATTATAAAGCCATTTATTTTTGCTCGATAATTAGCTTCATATTGGGAATTTCCAAAGAAAGTTCCTTTTGTTTCCCCAATTACATATTCATTATAGTTTCTTGGTATTTCCTTTTGCATTTTTATCCTTTAAAAATATATTATTATGATTTGCATACTACAATATTGTAATGTATATCAATTAATATTATATATCAATTGATATACATTACAAATAAAAAAATATTTGTAATTTTGTTTTTTCCCTAAATTGTTGTAAATTTAAACTTATCTTTAACCTTTAACCATTTATAAAAAGTCCTTAAGAGAGAAATTTCTTAGGACTTTTTATTGATTAAATTTCTATTTAAAGAGCTTGTTAATGAAATTTTGTTATTTAATATAATCAAGGCTTTTATTTTAGTGTTGTTTTATGGGGTAGCTGTGTTGTGATGATTTTATATTTGTTGTGTAAATGCAGCATGATTTTTTAATGATTATATGGTAATAATATTGTTTTTTAGATATAGACAATTTAAATTTCATAATAAAGCAATTTTTAATAATAAGTTCATTATAATATTGATAGGGTCTTTATATTAAATTTATTATGTAGTAAATATTCTTTTACTATTATTTTATTTTTCTTAATAAAAGCTTAAATTAGGATATATTAGTAAATAATTTATTTGTAAAAAGTGAAGAAAATAATAAAAAGTTTTTAAAAATTATAAATTATTTGAAGGTTTTGAAGATTTAAATAAAAAATATAGATTTCGTTTTTTGTTTTTCATTTTTTGTTTATTCTAGTAAGAAAAAGTTAATTTTGGTAAATTTAAAGTCCAAAATTTTTGGCTATAATATATTGTGCTTAATTAGAAGATTAGCTTAATTTTTATAGTTGCTGTTTTTATAGAGGGGGAAATATAAAGCATCTACCATTCTTTTTGCTTTTAAGCGTTTTTAAACTAGATCGGACTTGATTCATTGGAAAATTTTATAAAAGAGTAGCGTCACTGTTAAAGGATTAAAAATAATTTAATCCTTTAAAGTTAGTTTGCATTAAAATAATTAATATATGATATAAAATAATTAATATATGATATAAAATAATTAATATATGATATAAAATAATTAATATATGATATAAAATAATTAATATATGATATAAAATAATTAATATATGATATAAAATAATTAAAAGGAAGTTTGCATGAAAAAAATAGCATTTCATATTCAAAAAGGTGGTGTTGGCAAAACTACCTTAAGCGGGAATATTTCAAGCTATTTATCTAAAACAAAAAAAGTTATATTAGTTGATTGTGATATACAGCAAGGAAGTTCTTCTACATGGTTTCTTAATCATGAAATTCTTAGGGCAGATATTAAAGATTCTCTTTTAAAGAAAGTAGATATAGATCAAATATTAAAACAAATACAAAAAAATTTTTATATTTTACCATGTGTGCCGAGCGGAACCTTTAGGAGAGATGTGCAACACAAATTGCAAGATTTTCCATATTTGATAGATGATTTTTGCTTAGAATTAGAAAAATTGGGATTTGAGTTTGCTATTTTTGACTTATCTCCCAGTTTTGAGCTTTGGGAGCGAAGAATTATTCTTGCAATGTGTGAAGTTGTTACTCCAGTGACTTTAGAATTTTTAAGTCTTGAAGGAATTAATATTTTTAAGGAAGAGTTTGATTCTTTGTTAAAATCTTATAGAAAAAAGGTTAAGCATGAGAAGATTGTTTGTAATATGCTTAATAAAAGTTTTAAAAGACATAATTTACACTTAGAGCAATTTAAAACCTTTGGATATGATCTTTATGAGATTGGACAAGATTCTAAAATAGCAGAATCTCAGCTATATAAAAAGTCGATTTTTGATTATTATCCTGAGAGCAAGTCTATTTTAGAGCTTTCAAGATTGGGGGATGCTTTATGCCTATAAGCAAAGAGGTTGATTTAGAAGAAATTATTAAACAAAATGTTAGCAAATCTAAATTTGCTTTTCGTGCTGACAATGATGTTATTGGTAATAAGGTCTCAAATGTTAAGCCTGGCAGCAGATCAAAGATGACAATCAAACAAATAAGTGTAGGGCTGAAATATGAATATTGGGTTGAATTTTATTCTATTTTAGATAAAAAGGGATTAACAGCTTCTGGTTTTATAAGATCTTTAATTATGGAATATATAGAAACTTCTAATAAATAATAATTTTTTACAGTTAAATTATTATTTAAAGCTTTAACGTCCTTTAAGGGTTTAAATAATATAAGGGTTGGCAATGAGAAAATATTTAATTATTGATAATTTGCTATATATTATTATTTTATTTTCAAATTTATTTTAAAGCTTTTATTATTAAAGCTATATAATTCTAACCCATAAATAAAATAGAAATGTTTTAAAATAAATATTGCAGCTAGTAAACAGCTTATTAAAATACTTCATTTATAAAAATTTTCCTCATCTAATTACAATTAATACAATAACTTAAATTATTGTATTAATTGTAATTAAAGCTATTGATATTATAATAAATATATAAAATTTATTGTTAGTAATTAATAGATAAAAAATTAATTTTAACATTTCTATTAATAAGTAAAAAATATTAAAACATTTTTTACAAAATCCGATTAATTTTGTAAAAAATGTTTTTAGTTGCATGTGAAAATATACTATACACATGGTTAAGCATGAATACACTATTATTGTTGTCATAAAATTTTAATTCTCCCTTAATTTTTGATAAATTTCAGTCTATCTCAATTCTGCAAAAATTCCATTTTTTATTGATAGTTTTGTATTATTGGTTTAGCGATGTTATTTTTTGAAAAGTTTCCATCCCAAAAATTTTCTTGTTTCTTTTTTTTTATTTTTTATACTTAATTTATCCCATTTAATAGGGATTCTTTTTTCTCTAGGTTTTGCATTAAAAATAATAAGTATATTATCTATATAATCTTTATTCAATGTTTTAAATAAGCCATATTGATCTAGATCTAAAACATAATTGGGATTTGCTTTTTTTAAAATTTTAAAATAATAGGACTTGCTAGGCAATATTATCGGATTTTTATATATTTTTATTGCAAACTCTTCAAACGTTATAGCATTTTTGACTAATTCTAATAGATTATATTTGGGGAAATATTTATTGGGATTGTAGCTTTTTAAAGAGCCCGGCGTTATAAAATATTTTAAAATTTGTTCTTTGGGGTATAAATTAATACTCTTTTTACCATATTTTTTGAAAGCCTTTATATTTTGTGATGGTTTATAGGGAATAATTTTCCCCTGTTTTTCTAATCTAAGCAGCTTTATATAAATGGCATTTTTTTTTGTGCTTTTATTTTGCATGATTTGTATTTCTTTTAAAGTAAAATATTCTTGATTTTTATCATCAATAAACATTGTTATTGTTACCCCCCCTTTTTATAGTTGTATGTAGTTTACTATAAGAAAGTCAATGTGTCAAATGAAAGGCTAAGGCGGTTATTTTATTCTATTTGGAAGTAAATTGATATTTAAACTAAACAACTGTAAATTAATTTACAGTTGTTTAGTTTAAATATCAATTTACTTCCAAATAGAATAAAATAACCGCCTTAG
>NZ_QBLM01000006.1 GCF_008828755.2 [Borrelia] turdi
CTTTGAAGTTGCAAAAGGAACAAGATTTTTTAGCGGAGAATTTGTTGTTATGATTTTTGGATTACCTGGGGCTGCGCTCGCTATGTATCACACATCAAAACCTGAAAATAAAAACAATGTAGCTTCATTACTACTATCTGCTAGTTTTACATCAATGTTAACAGGAATTACAGAACCTCTTGAATTTGCATTCCTTTTTGCAGCACCAGCGCTTTATTACTTTATATATGTTCCTCTTTTTGGATTGGCATATCTTTTAACACACCTTTTAAACGTGGGAGTTGGACTAACATTTTCTGGAGGATTTATAGATATGTTTCTATTTGGAATACTTCAAGGAAATAGCAAAACAAATTGGATAGCAATTCCTATTTTAGGAATCTTCTACTTTATTGGATTTTACTTTGTATTTAAATTTGCAATTATGAAATTCAATTTCAAAACAATAGGAAGAGAAGATGAAGAAATGGAAAAAGATAAAATAAGTTCAGAAAAAACAAATTTATCAGAAACTGCTACAAAGGTATTAGAAGGTCTTGGAGGAAAAGATAATATTACATACATTGACGCATGTGCATCAAGACTAAGAGTTAATTTAAAACAAATAGAATTCATCAAATCAGATGCCTATTTCAAAAATCTAGGTGCTAGTGGAATGTTAAAAAAAGGAAATAGTGTCCAAATTGTATTTGGAGGATTGTCCGATAACATAAAAATGGAAATCGACAAGCTTATGTAAAAGCTTTAATTTATAATATAAAAACAACTAATCCAATAGAAAAATTTTAAAATTTTTCTATTGGATAGATTCTTATACAAAGAAGGTAATATGTATAAACAGCAATATTTTATTTCTGGCAAAGTACAAGGTGTTGGTTTTAGATTTTTCACAGAGCAAATAGCAAATAATATGAAACTAAAAGGTTTTGTAAAAAATCTAAACGATGGGAGAGTAGAAATTGTAGCTTTCTTTAATACTAACGAACAAATGAAAAAATTTGAAAAATTATTGAAAAATGGAAATAAGTATTCAAATATTGAAAATATTGAAAAAAAAACTTTAGACGAAACCTATCCTTTTCAATTTAATAATTTTAAGATTTATTATTAGAATTTGCTTCTCGCTTGACAAGTACCTTAACTTTTTTAGTCCTTAGTCTAATATTGTCAACAACATTAGAATTACTATTCTTAGAGCAAGACACAACAGCTCTAAAAAAATGTTCAACTTTAAATTTCAAAAATTCTAAAGACTTCCTATCTCTACAGAAGATATTCAAATTTCCATCAGAAAATTTAATATCAAGACCACAATTACAACCTGTTTTTAAAAATCTACATGAAATAAAACTACCATTTGAACCATTTCTATTAAAAAGAATAAAATATTTTTTGCCTCTTTTAGAATCTTTAAAATAAATTTTAAGCCAATCTCCTTCTGGCTTAACTGAAACTAACTTATCATAAAGATAAGAGATATAAATCGTTCTATTATTATTAGATTTTAAAATTTTTTTAAAGAAATAACGAAGCCCTATTTTCATATTAATTATATAATATATTATTAATAAAATATTTCCTAATATTTTCTATATATATTAACAATCTTTGAAATTAAAAAAGCAAAAACTATAGTTTATAATTAAAAATTATTGATAAGTATTCTGTAAGTTTTATGTAGTTATAATTGTATCCGTATGTAGCTTTAAAAGCTTTGCGAATTTTAACATTCAAACCCCTAACCATTGCTAAAGTTTCTAAATTATCCTTCAACATTAAATTTTTAATTACAATCAACGTTTTAATATAATTATCATCAAGTATATGATGTTCTTTTATTAAACTTTCTAAACGATCCATTGTAAGAGTAGAATAGGTAGCCTTACGTCTAACATATGTATAAATTCTTTGATTAAGTAATTTTAATAAATTGTTGTCTGCCTCATCATCTAAATTATCCAAAACATACCGATTATAATGAAAGGCTGTTGTTATGTCGTTTGGTTCATGACCTAAAACTTTCGTTATCCAATAATTCATTTCCATGTTCTTAGGAGCAAATGCAAGATAAGAAAATTTACAATAAATAGCTCTGCAAAAATAGACAGATTCTTCAGGAGCAAAAATATTATTAAAAATTTGACGAAACAATCTATTATAACTGTATGTAAGATTTGAAGAGATTAACTCTTTAGTAAGATTCTCGGTTTGCTCCATATAGCGTATTTCTTTTATAGAATTAATAATTAATTCAGGATCCGCAAAAACTGGGAAAATAACCTCATTAATCATATTATTTTCCCGCTTTTTTGCAATAAACTCCATACGAATATGATTTTTATCTGCGATATAAAATTGAGAAAGCTTCATTACTTCAACAGGACGACGACCTATTGCCATTAAAACTCCATAAAATTTTAATCTAATATCTCGGTTTTGATTTAATAAAAGCTTAATTATTTCAATATAGGTATTTAAATTAATTTTAACAAATATCTGTTCTTTTCTATAACTATTAATTTTTTCAATTTTATATTTATGAGCATAATCATTTAACCATTTCGGAGTCACAAATAAATCTATAAAATATTGGAAATAGGGCTTCTCATTATCAATTTGATTTAAATATATTAACTCTTTTATTTTTTCCTGGTCTTTAATTCCTATATTTCTTAATTCCTTTATTTTTTTGGATTTCCAAAAAAATAAAAAAGTATTATTTTTTTTAATCTTTTCAATTACCGAAAGATTAATATATTCTTTAATTATTTTACGAGTTTTCGAAAGATTTAATATTATTGAACGATTTGTAAATTTATCTTTTCTAAAAAGAATTGCTTTGTGATTCTCTGCAAGAATTTTTATTTTTTCTTTCAATTTTAAATACGAAAGCTCATTATTGAGATATTTCTTATATAGAATTTCTAATTCTTTTCTAAATATTTCAAGATCATTTTTTATCTTCACTTTTGGAGGCATATTAATTTAATTATACCAAGTTTAAAATTTTTAGCTAAGTAGAAAAGTTTTTGATTTTCTAAAAAACTCCTATTTATTGAGTTAATCAATACAATATTGCACCAGAATACATAAAAATCACCAAAAAGATGCTCTATTCATGCTAGTCAATCTTTTTATTGATTTAAAACATAAATCAATAAAATTTAAATTTTAAATAAATTCTTTTATTACCTAAAAAAGAGCTATTTTATAAATAGCTCTCTGATATTTTTATCACAATTTTTATAATAGCAATTCAAAAAAATTTACTCTTCTTTTTCTTGTAAAAGAAGAACCTTATCATATGCTTTTATAAAGGGTAAATACATAAATACCGAAATAATCAATGTTAATAAAACAAGAACAAAAGCTTTAATATCAAGCCCTGTAGATAAAAAAGCCGCAATAGGAGCGGGAGTTGTCCATGGAGTCAGGGTTCTGACTCTTTCAATAATTCCAAAATTAGTAAGAGTATATGCGACAATTATATTAAACATAGGAATAAGTAAAAAGGGAATCCCTAGTATAGGGTTTAAAACTATTGGTGCTCCAAACATAATGGGCTCATTGATATTAAAAAGACCAGGAGCAAATGAAAGCTTCCCTATGGCCTTTAGATGTTGAGATTTACTAAGCATCATAGCAATAGCAAGCCCTAAAGTTGCACCAGCACCACCAATATATACAAACGAATCAAGAAAACCCCCCGCTAAAATATGAGGAAGTGGAAGATTGTCAGAAAGAGCCCTAATATTAGAATCAAGATTTGAAAGAATTATGGGATTAAGCAAGGCAACAATAACATTGGTACCATGAAGACCGCAAAACCATAATATATGAACAATAAAACAAATCATTAAAGTCCCAACTAAAGTATCGCTAATTTGTAAAATAGGTCTAAACATGCTCATAATTATTTCGGGGAAAAGGCTTCCTGATAAACTTTGAATAGCAATATTAACACTTTGCGCTACAATTGAAAGTACAATAACGGGAACTAAAGCTTCAAAAGATTTTAAAACAGCAGGCGGAACAGACTCTGGAAGTTTAATTGCCATATTTCTTTGAACTAAAAATTTATAAACTTCAACAGAAAAAATAGCAGAAATAATAGCTGTAAATACTCCTTGGGCACCAAAATATCTTGCATCAATTACAGGAAACCATGCATTAGGCTGAACTCCCCATTTAGCAGCATCCCCTCCATAAGGTATCCAATCTGATTGCCCAGCTAAAATTAAAAATGTATAAAGAGATAAAAATCCTCCTGTAATCCCACTCAGTTTATAATGATTAGATAAGCTATAACCAATACCAAAAACAACAAATATGGACATAATTCCCATACTTACATAAAATGGCTGAACAAGATTTCCTTTATATTTAGCCATTAAATCAACATACCACTGTTGATTTAAGAATGTTCCAGAATCTGTAAAGGGTAAATTAACTAAAAGCAAAATAAAAGAACCAACTATCAAAAAGGGCATAGAAAAAGTAAAACCATCTCTTAAAGCAATTAAATATCTATTTGAACCAATTTTACTAGCAATAGGAACTAAATTAGTTTCGATAAAATTTTGAAAATTCATGAAAACCATCCTCCAATAAAAACTAATTAAAATTATAATTAACAACTAATAATATTAATCACTAACATAATTTAATTAATACCATTATAACAAAATCCTTATAAGATTTATTTAAAATAAAATTATTTATTTTAAATAAATCTTATAATATAATATATTATAAGATTTATTAAACATTATTAATTATCGATTAATAAATAAAGGGAGAATATTTTACATATGAATAAAAAAATATACAGCATAGAAGAATTAATAGATAAAATAAGTATGCCTGTTGTAGCCTACTCTGGTGAAGCTAAAAGCTTTCTAAGAGAAGCTTTAGAATACGCTAAAAAGAAAGACTATGAAAAAGCAGAGCTTGCTATAAAAGAGAGTAAAAACTCTATTGCAAAGGCTCATGAAACACATAGAAAAATAATACAACAATCAGCCACTAATCCAGACTCTGTTAAAACACCTTTTATTTTAATTCATGCTGAAGATCATTTAATGTCTGCAATTTCAGAATTAAGCATTTTTGAGGAATTAATTAATGTTTATAAAATAATAAACGAAATAAAAAAATAGGAGAAAATATGAACATACTACTTGTATGTGGAGCTGGAATGTCCACAAGTATGCTGGTACAAAGAATTGAAAAATATGCCAAAGCAAACAATATAAATGCAAAAATTGAAGCTATTGCTGAGACAAGACTTGGCGAAGTTGTTGACGGCTTTGATGTTGTTTTACTTGCACCACAGTCAAGATTTAATAAAACCAGACTTGAAGAAATCACAAAGCCTAAAGGAATTCCAATCGAAATAATTAACACAATCGATTATGGAACAATGAATGGAGAAAAAGTATTACAACTTGCAATTAATGCAATTAAAAACAAAAGCTCTTTTTAAAGAAGGTTAAAATGAAAGAAATTGGAATATCTATATATCCTAATGTAAGCTCTAAAAATAAAATTATTGAATATCTTGAGAAAAGCGCTCATTTTGGATTTACTCAAGTATTTACCTCTTTGCTCTATATTAACGGAAACGAATTTGACATGTTCAAAGAATTACTCAGTATTGCAAATAAGAATGGAATGAAACCTATTATTGATGTAAGTCCTAAAATTTTTAAAGAATTGGAAATTGATCTTTCAAATCTTAGGAATTGTCCAAAACTAGATTTTTTTAAAAAACTTGGTGCTTGGGCAATTAGATTAGACAATACATTTACAGGCATTGAAGAATCATTAATGACTTTTAACGATTCTGAGCTTAAGATTCAACTTAATATAAGTAATATAAATAAACATATTGATACAATAATGTATTTTAAGCCCAATATAAAAAATTTACTTGGATGTCATAATTTTTATCCCCATAAATATACAGGACTTTCAAGAACTTTCTTTAAAGAGACAACAAAAATATTTAAACATTATTCAATCCCAACAGCTGCATTTATTAGTTCTAATAGTGCAAAAGAATGTGCAAGGGGAAAAGAAACAGAAGGTGTTCCCACACTAGAATCACACAGATCTAAAGATATAGAAATCCAAGCAAAAGATCTTTTCAAAGAAGGAATAGATACTGTTCTAATTTCTAATTGTTTTCCAAGTGAAACAGAACTAGAAAAAGTATCAAAGGTAAACAGAAATGTTTTAGAACTCAAAGCAGATCTAAATCCAAAAGCAACTTCAGTAGAAAAAGAAATAATCCTTGAAAATTTACATTTTAATAGAGGAGATATTAATTCTTATAGAATTCGATCAACTATGCCAAGAGTATACTACAATAATAAAAAATTTCCTGTACATTCTCCAAACGAAATCAAAAAAGGAGACATCTTAATAGACTCTTCAGAATATTTAGGCTATGCGGGTGAACTTCAAATATCACTAAAAGATACCGAAAATAATGGCCTTATAAACGTAGTTGGGAAAATAGTCAATGACGAAATATATCTGCTTGAAAAAATAGAACCTTGGGAAAAATTCAAAATAATAGAAAATAAATAAATATTTTAATAAAAATGTTTATTGTAAAAATTTTTCAATTGCTTTAAGGACATAATAATAGACAGAAATGTAAGACTCTTTTAAATAAAAATTTTTAGAACTATCAAGAAAATATATAAATTCATTTGTAGCAGAATTAAGATCATCAATATAATTTTTAAGTTCAAATTCTCTATTAATAGCTTTTATATCATTGAAATTAAAAACAATAGTGACAACATTTTGAATATTATTATTGATATTATTTTTTAAAGCAATTTTATTATTAAAGCTACTAATAGCGTTAAATTCAGGTTCATTTGAATTTAAATTAACAATTTCTAATTTAAATTTATGATCAAAAAAAACACCAAAATCATAGGTTAATAAACTTGCTTTTTTAGAACCTAAAACCAATTTCATTACAATATTATTACTAAATCTATCTAAAATAAAAAAATAAGAATAATAACTAATATCTTTAATAGAATTAAAGTAATCCTTAGTATGAATACCGGTTTTAAATTTGCCATTTCCTAACGATTTATATAAACTGATCTCAATTTTTATTGCTTCATCTAAAGATCTAATAAAAATTGAAGAAGCACTAATATTACATGAAAATAAAAAAAGGGAAAAAGGCAAAAAGAAAATTATTTTTTTTTTCATCTAAGATTTCTCAAGAAATATACTAATAATTAATGAAAAGCTTACATAAAAAGTATAACAAATTCTTCAATAATTAAAATCAAAAATAATATAATTATTGTACTAGAATTACATTTATATAAAATCACTTAAGGAATAAAAAAATGAAGTACCTTAAAAACATTTCCTTACTTTTATTAATTTTAGGTTGCAAATCCATTCCAAATGGGAATTTTAACCTACATGATACAAGTCATAAATTAGGAAAACTAAAATTTCAAGAAGACTCAATAATAAGTAGAAATTATGACAATAAAATATCTATTCTGGGGGTATACAACCCTTTAACAGAAAAAGAAAATTTTAAAATTAATATTTACATCAAAAAAAAAGGATTGCAAATAAATCCTGAAAGTATTTTGATAAATGAAGAAAAAATTAATTATTTAGAATATAAAGCAGAGCTTAAGGTAAAATCCAGCTTCAATAAAAGCATTATTAGTATTTCACTAGCTAATTCAAGAGATCTATTAACCTATATTTACGATAAAAGTATAGGAGAATACATTAATATTGACCTTCAAGACAATTGGAATGTATCTTATAGCACGAAATTTAATAAGGATTATATTCTAAGATATTTAACTGATTTTGATAAAGAAACTAAAATATCTAAAAATATATTACAAAAACGTATTGATAATAGAAAAATTGAAATTGAAAAAACAGAGCTTAAAACCGAATATAATGAAACAGAAGATTATTACATTTATAGTATGAAAATTCCAAAATTATTTGAAAAATCAAACACACCCTCAGATGCTTACGAAACATTTATTATTGCAAATTATTACCCTTGTGAAAATTTAAATATTTTCTTTTTAAATTTAAGCTTATACTCTAATCAATTGCGCTTTCTAAACTCTATTTATGATGAAAATGATAGAAAATTAAAAATTGAACCTCCCGTAAGAACTTTAAAGGATTCAAAAACAATAAAAGAAACATTAAATATAGTATTAAGTCCACAAAAAATAATCGAGCTGTCAAAAAATATTGAAAAAGATATTACTTTAAAATTAAAATCTTATGGAGAAAAAGGTGAATTCACATTTGAAATATATAAACCACTTCTTCTAAAATTCTTAAAAGAAGTGGATCATTGCATAAAAAATTTACAATCAAATAGGTAAGATTCAATAAGTTAAAATTTATGCCTACTTGATTTTAAATTTACAAATAAAACTTTACTTTTTTAAATAAGTATATTATTATTAATTGCAATGCTTAATGCAATAAAAGATCAAACGATAGGGGCTTAAAATGTATCAATTAACAACCAATAAGATTCCTTTTAATAAAGTAGTAGACCGAAGATTAAAAATATTTTGGGTCATTCAAAAACTCAGTGCTAACTACTTCATATCAAAAAAAAAATATTCTCTACGCAATGTTGTAGTAATGACAAATTCTATGTTGGAAAGAAAAGGTTTTAAAAAGGTTACTAAAAGAACAATACAAAATGACATAAAAATCTTTGAAAATTTAGGATTAATTAAAAGTCATTTCAATCCACTTGGAAAAAATAATGGTAGCTTTACTTACTATACAATAAATAAAACCCTTGAAAAATTAGCTAAAAAAATTATTAGTACAGCATATTTTATTAATAAAAAAATTAAACATGAAAAAGCAAAAAACAAAGAACTAAAAAAAAATAAAATAATAGAAGCATCTCAAAAATATAAAATTTCATATCAAGTAACTTCACATCTATTAAGTGATGATATAAGTAAAAATTATAAGAATTCTAGAAACTTCTTTCAAAAACAAAACATAAAAAAAACTATAGATTTCTTGGAAAAAGAAATTAAAAAAAAATTGAAAGCAATCAATTTAGAAGAAATAAAAAAAATTACAGAAAACATTATAAGTTATAAAAATTCATTATGGAACTTAAAAGATTTTATAGAAGAATTACATGAATATGAAGAAATAAAAATCATAAAATTCTTTAAAAAAACCTTAGAAAAAAAGAAAAAAAAAGTATGGTTTATGGCAAAAAAATTTAAAAACACAGATTTTAATAAATTAATAAAAGAATTTAAAAATAAAAACAAAAGAAAAAAAAATTTTGAAGAACGAAGCCAAAATTATTCATCAAACAATATAAAAAATGCTATTGTATTAATGAAAAATCTAATAAAAAAACAAAAATATGATAAAAAAAATTACAAAACAAAATCAAAGAAATATAATGAAAAATAAAGAAATAAAAAAGAATTTTTTTAACAAAATTGAAAAATTAGAAAACAAAATTATTTATCATACTAAAATCTTTAGTATGATAAATAATTTTGAAGCAAAACCCAAAAAAGGGAAATTTTGGTTATGTTTAAGAAATGTCTTTAATAATAAAAAATACGAAAGCTTTCATTTATTTTCAATAAAAGAAAATGATAAATTCTTAGGAATTTATTACGGTTTCATAAATCTTTTAAAACCATTTATTATAAATTATTCAGATAACGGAATAAAAAAGACCATAAGATTAAAAAAAATGTTTTATATGGAATTTAAATTCAAAAAAGGAAGTGTTTTTTGTTATTTAAGAAGTCTATATATACTCACCAAAATCAAAAATAAAAATAAAATTTTTTATAAATCTCTTTTAGAAAGGACTTTAAAAATTGAAGAGGAAATACATAAATTCTACAACAAGAAATATGAAAGTAATAAGGGAATAATACATTGGATAGAAAAAAACCAAAAATAATTACAATTGCTTCAATTAAAGGTGGAGTTGGAAAAAGTACTACATCATTGATGTTCACAAACATACTTTCAAAAAAAAATAACAAAATATTATTGATAGACTTGGATCCACAAGCAAGTAGTACAAGCTTTTATATTAACAGTATAAGAAAAAAAAATCTTAGTATAAAGGATATCAATATATACAAAGTTCTTAAAAAAGAAATAGACATAGAAAATTCAATAATACAAATAAATAACAATACTGACTTTATAGCAAGTCATATAAACTTAAGCAAGTTTAATGAAGAAAGTATTTCATTAAAGGAAAATTTACTTAAAATTTTTTTAAGCTTTATTCAAAATAGATATGACTTTATCATAATGGATACGGCACCTACATTGGGAAGTTTGCTCAATAATAGCCTTATAGTCACAGACTATTTAATTATACCTTTACCAACAGATCAATGGGCAATTGAAAGTTTAGATCTAATAATAAGTAGACTTCACGATCTTTTTATAAAAGATTTGCCAATATTTTATTTAATAACTAAATTTATTGAAAGACAAAATATTGACAAAGAACTTAAAAAATTCATTGAATTTGAATATGAAGGAAAGTTTTTAGGAAGTGTTCCTAAAAGAGATAGCTTACGTAAAGCTATTTTTTATAGAGAAGAATTTAATACTAATGAAGATTACTATAAAGCATATGAAAGCATACTTGAAACTTTTTTAAGCATACTTTCAAATTAGTTCCATACGGAACTGTTAGTTCCGTATGGAACTAATTTGAAAGTATGCAATGGAGCAAAAATAAAATATGAAATTAAACAAAAAAATAGAAATTGTCAAAAGGATTGAACTCAACGGAAATGAAATTAAAAATAATAGAGAATCTAGATATTTAAAATTAAAAGAAAAACTGAAAATTTTGATAAAAGAGGAATCTTATAACAAAATTGAAACAGCACGAATTTTAAAAGAAATTAATGATAACAAATATTATGTCATAGACAAATATAAAAGCTTTAATCATTTTATAAAAGATTATAATATGGCAAAAACTACTGTCTATAGATATATAAAATTAGCGATAGGAATTGACAGTGGCAAAATTAATTATGAATTAATTTTAAAAAAAGGAATACATTATGCTATACAAATTTTAGAAAATAATGAGATTATTGTCAATCCTAAAGGTACCTTAAGAAGGTTCCTTAAGATAAAAATTGAAGATGAAAAAAGTTTTGATTTTTATCAATCAAATACAAACTTTTTAAGTTTTTTGCTAAAAGAATTATATTATGACAATCAAAAATTACTAACAAATATTAAAAATAAATATGATAAAATAAAAAATAAAAAATAACATTTTGAATTTATTAATTGGTGCTACACATAAAAAATGTTTCAAAAATACTTTACAAAAAAATAAAATACTATATAATAATCTATATAGATTGAGATGCAATGTCTCGCTCTTGTTGTTTGATTAGAATAATAAGTTGGCTACCTTATGGTAGCCTTTGTCATTTTAAAATTATTAGAATAGGATCTATGTATCTTTTATGTCAATTTTATTTTATAGTAAAATGTTTATTTTAAACGGGAAATAAAAAATAAACAAAGATTATAAAAATTAATTTTTATAATCTTTGTTTTCAATTGATTCAACCATTACTAAGAAATCTAAAATTTTATATTTTTTTAAACTTAGATCTTCTAATCCAATTTTAATTTTAATTTCATCGTTCTTATAAGAGGCATCTTCTTCTTTTATCATCTTTTCTAATAAAAATTTGGACAAAACAAATGAAGAATAATTAATCCAATTGCCAAAAAAATGGTTATTATCTCTTTTATGGCTTATCTTTCCTTCAATTCTAGTTCCATCTGACAATAATAAAGGAGTGTGTTCTGTTATACTATGGTTTCTAAACCTTGTATATAAAACTATTTTAGTTATTCCTGTCTTATAATTAAAAATTCCTTTAAGTTCTGCATTTTTGTTTAAATTTTGGTATATTTTAAATGTTTTTGCAAATTGATCATGTTCAACATTTAAGGAAGTGCAAGATATTAATAAAAAAAATACTAACAATTTTAAAAATTTTAATTGATCTTGGAATAATTCCATATTCCTCTCCTTTGGTAAAAAAATTATAAATTAATGAACATAATAATATATTTTTTGTCATATCATTGTAAACAATTTTTAATAAATTAATTTTCATTTTTATGAATATCTTTTTTGTTTATAAATTTTTCAAATTTTTCTTTATTTTTCAACTATTTATTGTACAGTTAATTATGTGTAACATGATTCATTTTTTAAAATATTGGTATCAAAATAATTTGATTATCTGTTAATTAAACAAAGTTCTCTAAAAGATTAAAAATTAATTTGTATTAGTTTAGATAAATTTAACCTAATAATAGTTATTATTGTATTAGATAATTTAATTAAGAATAAAGCTTTGATAAAGGTAGTATAAAGTTCAATTGTTAACAAATAATTTAAATTATTTGTTAACAATCTTAGAGATCTTATTTTAAGATTTTTTATTTAAAACTTTTATTTAGTATTTCAATAAATAAAAGGAAAAACTTTAGCTTTTAAAGCACCTTTAAAGGTGCTTTAAAAGCTAAAAATTCTTTATAAAGAATTTTTATTGTCACAAAGGAAGTGTTAAATATGAAATTTAATTTACAAGTTACAATTTAATTCAAATTTTTTAAAATTCAATATTATTTTTTTAAAATAAAAAAATAATATTGAATTAGATATATAAATAAATAGTAAAAATTTCAAAATTATTATATATACAATCATTAGCAAGAAAACAATTAAAGATTAGTTTTTATGGATTATTGTATCCCTTTTTTTAAAAGGAGATATCAATGTAAAATACGAATTTTGGTTTAGAAAAATTTAACATTAAAATAATTGGATATATCTTGATAAAAAGCGAACTGCTATTTCTAAATCAAAGATTACAGAAATAGCTTCTTGTTTTATCCAATGATAGCTTTTTGGGTTCTAAAAGAAAAGGCATCCGCTAGAACATGGTCCACAAGTTTTACTTTAGGCAGTTCCTGCTTTAGTTTTTATTTTTTTAAAATAAAAAGCCTTAAAATTTAAAACTGCATTTACATATCTATCATGCAAAGTGTTAAAACTGCTACAAGTCCATCTAGTATCACTTAATTTTAGAGTTGTATTTTTAATGTGACAACCACAACTACATAGTCTGCTTAGTGGAAAGTGTCTATCTACTCTATGCAAATAAAATTTAGACCATTCTGATTTATATGGTAATTATCTTACAAGCTTATACAATCCTAAATCATTAATACTTTTTCCAAATATTCCTTTTTGCATGCCTTTAAGTGATGAGTTCTCTATTATCATGTTTTTATAATTAGCTATAAAGTAATAAGACAATTTATGTAAAAAGTCTTTTCTTTTATTTGAGATTTTCTTATGTAGCTTAGCAACTCTTAATCTAGATTTAAACCTATTAATAAAACCTTTTTGCTTTTTCGATAGTTTTCTTTGATATTTCTTAAGTTTATTTTCATTTTTTAGTATCGAAGCGATCAACTGTTACTGAGATATAATATTTATCATCGGTATTTTTTTCTACTACTACATTTTTAATAAGGCAATTATCTTTAATGCGCCTATGTAGACATAATTTTACAAATTCTATTTTAAATAGCTTTGTATAATCATTTTCTATTCTTATTGAGTTTTTTTGATTATTAGTTCTAAAAGCTTGTCTATTTTTCTTACTTTTATATTTGGTAAATCCTTGTATTCTATTTCCCTTTTTAATTTTTCTAAAAAATTATTATACACAGAGCTTAAGTAAAATTGGGCATTACAAAGAGCCAAACTATCAACTTCCTTTAAAAAGGGAAATTCTTCTTTATGTTTACTTGGATAGGTAATAAGACTTTATTTATTTATCATAATAATCTTTTTTATAGCTTAACATTTAACATTTTGTTATATAAAAATCTTACACATCCAAATACTTTTAAAAAATATTTTTTTTGATTGGTGTTAGGATATATTCTATACTTACAAGCTTTATTAGTACCCATATATTCTATTATTTTATATTTATTGTATATGTCACATAAGCCAACTTTTAATAATCACTGTGCATATTCTATTAATTATTATCTAGCATTAATTACTAAATATAGACATAAATACATAAATACTAAGCTTTTATTTTCTCTTTACCAGATAATAATTAACTTATGTTCTGTGGGGAATAACCCTGAATGAATTCAAGCATGATAAAGATTATATTCATTTATTACTAGAATTTACCCCCAATATTCAACCCTCTAAATTCATCAATAATCTAAAAACAGTATTTTCAAGGCTCATAAAAAAAATATTCTACCTATTTACATAAAATATTACTGGAACCCTTATTTTTGGTCTAGAAGTTATTGCCTTCTCTCTACTGGAGAAGCCTTTATTGATATCATCAAAAAGTATATTAAAAATCAAAAAAAATCTATTTATTAGCAAATTCATCTCTGCCTAACTTTCATAGAAATTATAGTTGGAGAATTCTTTGTTATTTTTAGTTAAAAATTTAAAGATAATAGGTATTCTCTTTAATTAAGAATTAATATAAATGTTTTATTTTGAGAGTAGTTTGAACTTTTTTAATAATTTCAGCGTGAAACTATATTTCATATATAATAAAAATATAAGCAAAATTTTAATTTATAAAAACTTGTAAGGATGATTGATATGAAAATGTTGATAAAAAAGTTAAAAGCTGTGTTATTTTCCAATGCAATTTTATTTATTTCTTGTGTTAGTGAAAATGATGGGCACAAATTAGTGTTTAAGCTAAATATTGGAAGTGAACCTGCCACTTTAGATGCTCAATTGATAAACGATTCGGTTGGATCAAAGATTGTAAGCCAAATGTTTCTTGGGATTTTAGTTGGAGATCCTAAAACTGGAGGATACAGGCCAGGACTTGCTAAAAGCTGGGATATTTCTAATGAAGGAATGGTTTATACGTTTTATTTAAGGGATAATCTTGTTTGGAGCGATGGTGTTGCCATTACTGCTGAAGGTATAAGAAAATCTTATCTTAGAATTTTAGACAAAGAAACCGATTCATCTACTGTTAATATTATTAAGTCTGCTATAAAAAATGCAGAAGAGTATTTTGACGGGAAGGTTAGTGAGTCTGATCTTGGAATTAAAGCTCTTGATGATAAAACTTTAGAAATAACGCTAAAATCCCCAAAGCCATATTTTCTTGATATGTTAGCACATCAAACATTTATTCCTGTACCAGTGCACGTTATTGAAAAATATGGAGAAAGATGGACTGATCCTGAAAATATGGTTGTTAGCGGTCCTTTTAAATTAAAATCTAGAGTTATAAATGAAAAGGTTGTTCTTGAAAAGAACAATAAATATTACAAATCTAAAGATGTTGTTCTTGACAATATTATATTTTTTGTCACAGATAATAGCATTACGGCTTATAATATGTATTTAAATGATGAGCTAGATGCAATTTTTAACAATGTTCCACCAGATTTACTTAAAGATCTTAAGCTTAGAGATGATTATTATTCAATAGGTACTAATTCAACCTATTTTTATTCTTTGAATACCAAAGTAAAACCTCTTGACAATGTTAAAGTTAGAAAGGCTCTATCTCTTGCTATTGATAGAAAAACTTTAACAGGAAGCGTTCTTAATGATAGTTCTATTCCTACAAGAAGAGCAACTCCAGATTATATTGATTATTCTTACAAAAGCAATTTAAGCTTATTTGATGCTAAAATGGCAAAAAAGCTTTTGGTAGATGCAGGATATCCTAATGGTAAAAATTTTCCTTTATTGAAGGTAAAGTATAATGTAAATGATAGTCAGAGAAAAATTGCTGAATTTATTCAAAATCAGTGGAAGAAAAATTTAAATATTAATGTCCAGCTTGAGAATGAAGAATGGTCAACATATATAAATAGTAGGGTAAATGGTAATTATGAAATAATAAGAGCAGGATGGTCAGGAGATTATGCTGATCCTATGACATTTTTAAGTATCTTTAAAACCGAAAACACAGCTTTTTCATCTTATGGATATTCAAATTCTGAATATGATAAACTTTTAATAAAATCAGATCATGAAAGAAATATTTTTGAAAGACAAAAAATTCTAAAGAAAGCAGAGACAATAATAATTGAAAGAGATTTTCCAGCCATATTTATTAATATAACTTCTTCTAGTTATCTTTTTAGAAATGATAAGTGGAAAGGTTGGGAACCAAATATTTCAGAAAGATTTGATTTATCTGAAATAAAGCCAATTAAATAATTTATATCGTATTTTATTTTTTTTGAAAATAAATCTTTAATTTTAACTATTTTATAGTTAGAGTTTTTTAGGTGGCTATAAACAAAAATAAGAAATGAATCTTTAAAAGAAGAGTTCATTTCTTATTAATTTAATTATTTTAGAATTATTATTTTTCAATAGAATAAATGCTGAGTGCATTAATGCTAGAAAAAGTATTGCAAAAATAGATGTCATTATTATGTTTTTCATTATTCCTCTCCTACCAAAATTGTTGTTTCTTCAAAAAATAATGCAATCTTTTAATATTTTAAAGAGGATAGTTATTTTATTTGATAAATATTTTTGTATCTTTATGGGATTTTAAAGACATCGTGAGGATGGGATTCTTTTAATGAAGAATGGCTTATTTTTACAAACTTAGAATTGATTTTTAAATCAGATATTGTGATTGCTCCTAAATAACCCATTCCAGACATTAATCCACCTTTTAGTTGGGTCAAAATATCTTTTAATTTTCCAGAATACGGTACCATGCCCTCAATTCCTTCGGGGACCAATTTTTTAGGTTCATTGTTCTCGAGTTGAAAATATCTTGATTTAGAGCCTCTTTCCATAGCAGAAATAGACCCCATTCCGACGTAAGCTTTAAATTTTTTTCCATTGTAAATTATTTCTTCTGAAGGAGATTCTTTTACCCCTGCAAAGAGATTGCCTATCATTACGCTATCAGCCCCTGCTGCGATGGCTTTAACCACATCTCCTGAAAACCTGATTCCACCATCTGCTATAATGCAAATATTTGTGTTTTTGCAAGCTTCATAAACATCGCAGATTGCTGTTATTTGGGGAACACCAACCCCTGCAACTATTCTTGTTGTGCATATACTACCTGGACCTATTCCTACTTTCAAACAGTCTGCTCCTGCATTTATTAAATCTAATGCAGCTTCTTTAGTTACTATGTTGCCAGCAATAAGGTCTAAGCTCGGGTATTTTTTTTTAATTGTTTTGACAAGTTCTATTATTCTTGTAGAATGCCCATGAGCAGAGTCTATGACAAGTAGATCCACATGTGCTTTTACAAGCTCTTCAACTCGTTCTATTGTATCAATATCAATGGAAACAGCAGCGCCTACTCTTAGCCCACTATTTAAATCTTTGCAAGCATTAGGGAAATCTTCTTTATGTTTTGCATTTTTATATATCTTGAGTTCTTCTAGATTTTGTTTTGCTACAAGTATTTTAGTTGTTTGTTCATTCGTATTCTTATTAGTGTTAATGGCTTTTTGGATTTTGTATGTTTTTACCTTTTCTATTTCTTTTTTTTGAGCTTCTATTGACATATTTTTATGTATAATTCCTATTCCTCCTTCTTTGGCAATAGCTATTGCCATTTGGCTTTCTGTAACAGTGTCCATGGCCGAACTTAAAAAAGGAATATTTAAGGATATGTTTTTTGTCAATTGTGTTTTTAAGCTAACCTCGCTAGGTAGTACAGAGGATTTTCTTGGAATTAAAGATACATCATCAAAGGTTAAAGCTTCTTTTATTATCTTGTTTGCCATAAAAGGTTCCTTTTTATTTTGTTATTATTCCCATTCTATGGTTGCTGGAGGTTTAGAAGATATATCATAACAAACTCTATTTATACCCCTAACTTCATTAATTATTCTTGAAGAAACTTTTTTTAAAAAATTATAAGGAAGTTCAGTCCATTCTGCAGTCATGAAGTCTTGAGTATTTACACATCTAATGACAGCTGTATATTCATATGTTCTTTGATCTCCCATTACGCCTACAGATTTGACAGGCAGCAACACAACAAATGCTTGTCTTATTTCATAATATAAATCATTCGCAAAAAGCTCTTCTGTAAGAATATTGTCTGCCTCTTGCAAGATATTTATCTTTTCTTGTGTTACTTCTCCAATTATTCTTATGGCTAGCCCTGGGCCTGGAAATGGGTGTCTGTAAAGAGCTTCTTTTTTAACCCCCAAACTTATTCCGATTTGAATTATTTCATCTTTAAATAATTCATTCAAAGGTTCTAAAAGTTTTAAACGCATCTTATCTGGAAGGCCCCCTACGTTGTGATGAGATTTAATTTTTGAAGAAGCGTTATTTTTTGATTTAGATTCAATTACATCAGAATAAATTGTTCCTTGAGCCAAATATTCTATATTTTGATCTTCTATAGTAATTTTTTCAAAAACATTTACAAATTCTTTTCCTATTATTTTTCTTTTTTCTTCAGGGTCACTTATATTTTTCAAATGATTTAAGAATTTTTCAGAAGCATCAATATATTTTAGATTTAAATCGTATTGATGCTTTAAATCTAGTATTTTTTTATCTTCATTTTTGCGCAACAAGCCAGTGTTTACAAAAACGCAGATTAAATTTTCTTTTATTGCTTTTTTTATAAGTAATGCACAAACTAAAGAATCCGTACCACCAGAAAGCCCCAAAATAACCTTTTTACTGCCTACTTTAAGCTTTATTTTTTCCACAATGGTTTCTATATTGTTTTCTAATAACCAATTAGTTTGTGCTTGGCAAATTTTAAAAACAAAATTTTTAAGTATTTGATCACCAAATTCAGAATGAGTTACTTCTGGGTGGAATTGTAGACCATAAATTTTTTGAGTTTCATTTGATATAGAAGCAATACAACTTTTTGTAAAAGCCAACTGTTTGAAATTGTTGGGGAGTTTTTCAATACTATCTCCATGACTCATAATAATTTGAAATTTGTTTGGGAGTTCTGAAAATAAAAGAGATTTTTCATTTTTTAAAAAGAGCTCAGAGCTTCCATATTCTTGTTTACGGTCTTTGGATACTAGGCCCCCAAATAATTTAACAATTAATTGCATTCCATAACATATGCCTAAAATAGGTATTTTTAAATTAAAAATTTCTGTATCCAAGGTAGGAGCATCTTTTAAGTAAACAGAGGCAGGCCCTCCACTTAATATGATTCCCGCTATGTTCATATTTTTAATTTCTTCTACAGGGGTAAAGCAAGGTATTAGTTTTGTATAAACACCAATCTCTCTAATTCTTCTTGCAATTAGTTGACTATATTGGGATCCAAAATCTAATACAAGTATTGTATGAACATTCATTATAAAAGTCCTTAAATGCTAATAAATAAAGCGTATTTAATTTAATTTTAGCATATTAAGCTTTGTTTCTGTCAATATTATAATCAAATCTTCTTAAATTGAGCGCAATATTTTGAATAATTTTTCAAATTTGCTTATTGAAAAATTATTCAAAATATTACAATTTGAAAAATTATTTTTTTATATAAAAATTGAAAAGAAAAATTGTTGGACTAATAATTCATAAAAAGGAGGCACAAATTAATGAAAAAGAATACATTAAGTGCGATATTAATGACTTTATTTTTATTTATATCTTGTAATAATTCAGGGGGGGATTCTGCATCTACTAATTCTGTTGATGAATCTGTTAAGGGGCCTAACCTTATAGAAGTAAGCAAAAAAATTACAGATTCTAGTACATTTGTACTGGCCGTGAAAGAAGTTGAGACTTTGATTTCATCTATAGATGAACTTGCTAATAAAGCTATTGGTAAAAAAATAGATCAAAATAGTGGTTTAGCTGTTGATGCGAATAAAAACGGATCATTGTTAGCAGGAGCTTATGCAATATCAACTTTAATAACAAAAAAATTAGAGGACTTGATCAAAGATTCAGGAGAATTAAAAGCAGAAGTAGAAAAGGCTAAAAAATGTTCTGAAGTATTTACTCAAAAACTAAAAGACAATCATACAGAACTTGGTAAGTACGATGCTGCTGATGCTGATGCAAAAAAAGCCATTTTAAAAACAGATTCTACTAAGGACAAGGGTGCTACTGAGCTTATAAAGTTATTTGAATCAGTAGAAAGCTTGTCAAAAGCGGCTCAAGAAGCATTAACTAATTCAGTTGTAGAGCTTACAAGTCCTGTTGTGGCAGAAAGTCCAAAAAAGCCTTAATTAAGATTAATATTATAAGATTAACTTGTTTTTAAAAAAGTAACTGGAAAAAATAAAGTCAATATAGAGCCAAGAAAATTTCTTGGCTTTTTATTTTGTAATTTTTTGAAAAAATTTTTTAAAATGAATTTTAAAAAAGGATTAAATGATTTTAACTTTAAGTTCTTTAAAATAAAGCTTATTTCAAAAGCTACTAATAAATTGAAATTAAGTAGTCTAAATATAAAAAATTGGAGGATAGCAGTTTAATTTATAAATTACAAATTTTGATTTTTTGAAGGCTTAAAAAGTTTTGCTAGGGCTTTAAAGATAATAAAGTAGTTTCTTAGGGTTTATCTTGTGAGGATTTTATAAGGTTTGCCAATAAGCAGAATATTTTGACGATATTTTTTTATGATTTATAATTTATTTTATTTCAATTACAAATTTTTAATTTTTTTTATAAATAGCAAATTAATCAATAACCATAAATAAATTTAGTAATAAAAATTACACACAGTATTATCATTATTGGAGAGATTTTATTTTTTTTATTTTCTAGCAAATTAAGTATTATATTTATTAAAACATAGAATATTATTCCAATGCTTATTCCTGAAGAGATATTATATGTCAAGGGAATTAAAAAAAGTATTAAAAAACTAGAAATATTTTCTCTTATATTAGAAAAATTAATTTTTATTATTTCTTTGCACATTGAAAATCCCACATATATTAGTGCTGCAGCAGTTGCACTAGCAGGAACAGCAATAAATAATGGCGAAAGGAATATTGCAATAAAAAACATTACCCCTGTTACTATTGTTGTAAGTCCAGTTTTGCCACCTTCTTCTATTCCTGTGCAACTTTCAATGTATGCTGTTACAGTTGAAACTCCCATTATTGCTCCAACAGTAGTAGCAATGGCATCAATTAAAAATATTTTGCCGACATTAGGAATTTTTCCATTTTTATCCAACATATTACCTTTTGCTGCTACTGCTATTAAAGTACCCAAAGTGTCAAATAAATCGTTAAACAATAATATTAATACAATTGTAATAAAGCTCCAAAAATGTTTACTTAATATGTAGGAAAAATCCAACTGATTAAATATTGGCTTAATAGATTCAAACCTTAAAATTCCGTCTGGGAAACGTATTCCAGCAGCAACTGCGCTTTCTGGATTAAAGATTGCATATATCCAAGCTATAGCAGTAACTGAACAAATTGCCCAAAGTATACTTCCTCTAATATTTAATTGTTCAAAAATTACAATAAAAAATAATCCTAAAAATGTAAATAAAACTTTCAAGTCAATGAATGTTCCGATTCCAACCAATGTGGCATCATTTTTAATGATGATTCCCCCATTGACAAACCCAATAAAAGCAATAAAAAGACCTATTCCAACTGTAATAGAGTATTTTAAATTTACCGGAATGGAATTTGCAATACTTTCTCGAGCCCTTGATAGAGATAATACAATAAAAATCAGTCCTTCAACAAAAACAGCAGCTAATGCAACTTGCCAAGGAATATTCATTCCAATTACTACAGAAAATGCGAAAAATGCATTAAGACCCATACCTGGTGCTAGTGCAATAGGTGTATTAGTATAAAGTCCCATTAATATACTAGAAAATGCTGATGTTAAACAAGTTGCAGTAACTAATGCCCCAATTGGCATACCTGTGCTAGATAATATTGCTGGATTAACAGCTATTATGTATGCCATACTCAAAAAGGTGGTAATGCCCGCAATAATTTCTTTTTTATAATCGATGGTGTTATTTTTAAATTGAAATAATAATGTTTCTTTGGATTGATTCATTAAAATTCCTCCTCAAATTTTATTTTATATCAAAAATAAAACCGTCACCATTTATTAGATTTTACCTACTAATAAAATACGGTGATAAATTAAATTTTATGAAAACATTAATAGCCATAAATAAATTTAATAATAAAAATTAAGCACAATATTAACATTATAGGAGAAATCTTAGTCTTTTCTTTACTAAAAAGATTAAATGATAAATTTAATAAAATATAAAATACTGCTCCAACAAAAAATCCTGAAGAAATGCTATAAGTTAGGGGAATCAAAAAAAATATTAAAAAGCTAGAAATATTTTCTCTAATATTAAAGAAATCAATTTTTATTATTTCTCTACACATTGAAAATCCTACATATATTAAAGCTGCAGCAGTTGCACTAGCAGGAACAGCAATAAAAAGAGGAGCAAAAAACACTGCAACTAAAAATAATAATCCAGTTACAATTGAAGTAAAACCCGTTTTGCCACCCTCAGCAATTCCAGTAAAACTTTCAATATAAGTAGTAACAGTAGAAACTCCCATTACTGATCCAAAAGTAGTAGCAACTCCATCTACTAATAAAATTTTTTTTGCATTAGGAATTTTTCCGTTTTTATCTAACATACCACCTTTTGTTGTAACACTTATTAAAATACCCACAGTATCAAACAAATCGTTGAACAAGAAAATAAAAACTATTGATATAAAAGTCCAAAAATGCTCACTCAAAGCATAAGAAAAATCTAATTGATTAAATATTGGCCTAATAGATTCAAATTTTAAAACCCCATTGGGAAGATGTATCCCAATAGATTTAGCACCTTCTAGGTTAAATGTTGCATATGTCCATGCTGTGGCAGTAACTATACTAATTGCCCAAAGTATGCTTCCTCTAATATTTAATTGTTCAAAAATTACAATAAAAAATAATCCTAAAAATGTAAATAAAACTTTAAAATCAATGAATGCTCCAATTCCAACTAATGTAGCATCATTTTTAATGATGATGCCGCCATTGACAAAGCCAATAAAAGCAATAAAAAGCCCGATTCCAACTGTAATAGAGTATTTTAGATTTATTGGAATAGAATTTATAATTTGCTCTCTTACTCTTAAAAAGGATAGAAAAATAAAAATTAGTCCTTCAATAAAAACAGCGGCCAATGCAACTTGCCAAGGAATATTCATGCCAATTACTACAGAATATGCAAAAAATGCATTTAAACTCATTCCAGAAGCTAATGCTAAAGGGGTATTAGTATAAAGTCCCATTAATATTGTAGAGAATGCTGCTGTTAGGCAGGTTGCAGTGACTAGCGCACCAATTGGCATACCCGTTTTAGATAGTATTGCCGGGTTAACAGCTATAATGTATGACATACTTAAAAAAGTAGTAATGCCTGCAAAAATTTCCTTTTTGTAGTTAATATCACTATTTTTAAATTGAAAAAATAAACTTTTTACATATTTCCCCATAAAATTTTCCTTTTTATTGTTTAAAACTATCTTTAATAATAACCATTAATTCTCTAATTTTTTTAATGAGCTATTGAATTTTATTAATCATATTATTCTGAAAAAGAATATTTTCGCTGTCGGGTAAATTTGAGAATACAATAGTTTTAATAACCCTTTCAGAACTATTTGTAATAACAAATTTTCTGGCTTTAATAAGCTTTAAATAAGCTTTTAAAGAAATATCTTTTCCAACACTAAAAAAGGTTTGAAGATATTGATGATCAATTAGCTTGTGATGATTAAATAAAAATATGGCAATTATATCATTTCCAACTTTTAAAAATAAAGGTTCTTTGTACCTTAAATTCCACTTATTAGAAACAGTAAAATAATGTCTTAAAGAAATTTTATTATTCTCTTGAATTAATTTAATATATTTGGAATCTTTTTTTAATTCGGGAATACCGTCAAAATAGATTGTAGAACAAGACAATATTAAAAATATTAGATTAAAAAATAATAAATATTTTTTAAAAATTTTAAAGACAGTCAATGATATGTGAAGATTTTTATAGAATTTTATTTTTAAATGCATATTCTAAAGTATTTTTTGTATTTTTAAAATTAACATCAATAAATCTTGGATCATACTGCAAAGTCTCTTTGGTCCAAACTTGGAAAGAATCATCGTTAAACAAAAATACTAGCTTTTTATAAGGGGTTAAAGCTTTTGACATAAGAGTAAAATTGTCTTTATTAAGGTTAATGTATAAAAATTTAAAATTTCCAATGCTAACTACCTTAGAAATGGCTATGCTTCCAATATATTTATTGTCTTGAATTAATTTTAGATATCCTTTAGTAAAATTTAAATTTGAATCTAACATAACATTTAAAAAAACAGTAAATTTATTATTAGATTTATCTTTTTTAATGTAGATCTGACTATCTGGATAAAAATAAAGAAAATAATCTGCTCTTTCAATTTTTTCAAAATTCTTTTCTAAATCTTCAGCAATATTTAAAACCTTGCAAGAAGAATAAATAAAAACCATTAAAATCAAAGAAAAACTATATTTCATAATTAACTTATATTATACAATACAGAAAGGAGAGTATTTATATTAAATGAATAAAAATAACTTCGGTGCTTATATTGAAAATTCCAAAGTCTATTCAGATTATATAATATTAAAACATAAAATATTACTTATTCCGGTTCCTATAATAAAAATTGCTATGGAAGAAGATCTTAAAATTTTTGAAATAAGTTTTCAAGATAAACATAAAGATTTTTCAGGATATATTCAATTAAATGAAAAATCTTTATATATAAATGAAAATATGAGTCTTGAAAATAAAAGATTTACAATAGCAAAACACTTAGGACATTATTTGATGCATCAAGATCAAATCAAAAATCTAACTAAAAATGAAAACCATTATAATGATATTAAAGATAGTCAAATGATAACAGAAGCTAATATATTTGCAACAAACATTTTAATTCCAACAACCACATTAAAATTAAAATTATCTCAATATAAATCTAAAGAGTACCCTCAAAAAACAATAGCAAAAGAATTTCAAGTAACCCAAAATACAATTTATTTAAAATTAAGCATACTTAATGAACTTAGCAAAATAGAAAAAATAAAAAAGAATAAAAACCTTTTAAAAATTAAAAATACAAAACATAAAGTAGAAGCTAAGATTTGCCTCCATAATACAGATAGAATTAAAGAATCAATAGCTCTTGATTTGGAAAAATATGAACTTGAAAAAAAAGAAAGAATTAAAAAAATATTTGAAGATCTAGAATAAAAAGCTTTTTTAAATTAAAAACTTTTTGAGTATATATTCCATCTTTACATTAGCTAAGGCTAAATAATATTTACTCTTAATAAGAGAATCTAAATGAGTTTTTGCAATTACAATCCAATACTTATTATTCATAAATTTCTTAGTAGTTGGGAAATTGATTTTTAATGAAAAATTTTTCATAATTTTTTGTCTTTCAAGATAAGATAAAACTTCTGCTTTAAAAGATGCACCTTGGGTTGAGCTATAAGCAATAAGTATACTATATAATTTCTTATTATAAATAAAAAGTTCTTTAATAAAATTAATATTACTATTAAAATTAGATTCATCAATGTAAATATAAACACTATTTTTTATATCATTTAAAATTTCAAAATCAGATACCCGATGCAAATGTTCATAGTCTTTGATTTTAAAATTTGAAATTTTCAAATCAGGATAATTCATCAAAGATGTTAAAACAGCTAAATTTATTTCATCTTTTTCTGGTATTGTAACCAAAGAAATTGTTGAACACCCATAAAGAAATAAAAAATAAATAGAAATTAAAAACTTCTTCATTTAATGTTTAAATTGTATGCTTTTAGTAAAATAAAGTAAAGTAAATAAAATACATAAATATTTTGATATAATGTAAAAATAAACTTTAAAAGGATGTATAATGAGCTCTTATGCGTTAAGCAAGATATTTTTATATTTTGGGTACCTTGTTATTGGATTTTTATCTTTTACGATTTTTAATAAAAACTTACGAAACAAGATCAGGGATAAATTAAAAAATTTATACTTTTTATATTATTTAACTTTTTTTATTCTTTTTATTATTAGCTCAAACTTATCTTATTACTATACTGAAAAACAGTTATTAGAAAATTTTAATATTTTTGAAAAAGAATTTCTTGAAATACATAAAATAAATGAACAATTTTTTCAAAAATACCTACTAAATTTTCCAGTACCAATAAGAATGGAATTGATGTCAAAATTTGATCCAATATATACGGTGTTTAATGCTAGTTTTGAGAAATACTCTAAAAACATTGGCAAAAGTTCTTATGAAATTCAAACAAATTATAAAAATTATGTCAAAGCAACAAATTCAGAAATTAAAAAAAAATTAGAACAAATAAAAGAAAATATTAATCCTATTTATAATAAATATAAATTACCCATTTTAAATGGAGAAAATACAGAAATAAGTATTGATGAGCATGGAAATATTATTCCTGTTATAAAAAATACAAATGGACAAATAACGGAATTACTGTTTTACGATCAAAATTATAATTTAATTCCCTTTAGAGAATTTGAAAAATATAAAGTTAGATTTGATATAATCCCAGAAAATAAAAATACACATTTTAAGGAAATAATAAATGTTTATTATCTTAATGAAAGCAATACTATCACTCCTATAAAATATTATAACAATAATATAGAGGCTAGCCCTTATTACATAGACTTGCAAGAGAATAACAACAATTTTCTTAAAGCAATAAAAATTAAAAAAGAATACGGCTTATACATTGAAAAAAAAAAGCAACTACAACATTTAGTTGAAAATGATAAACTTAATGATTTTAAAGAATTTTTAGCAAAAAATAATAATATTATCTCATTAAATACAATATTTTCTAACGGCAATCCAATATTTACTTATGCCATAAATGTAAAAGCAAAAAATATCATAAATTATTTAATCACAAAAGAATTTAATATTAATTTAAAAAATCAAAGTTCTCAAACAGCTCTTCATAATGCCATAATTCAAAAATATGATTTAGAATTTATTAAATCACTTATTAAAAAAGGCGCTAATCCAAATATCAGAGATAGCGACAATAAACTCCCTATAGATTACTCTAATAAAACTAGTGAAATCTATAAATATTTAATTGATATTTAACTTTGTCATGCTAATTAAATCAGCAATTAGCATGACAACAGCATTCTAAACTAAATTGATTCAATTTACTAAAATTCTAAATTTAATTTGTAATAATTCAATGAAGAAAAAAGGTTAAACCCGATACTTTAATAATAATGACATACGAGATTAAATTGAAAATAATCTTTAGCTCTTTTTAGAAATATAAAATTTTACAAACAGCAATTTTTAATATATTATTAATTATTCAGTGCCAATATTTACAAGATTAAAAAATCTTGTTAAGATATTAAGCGTATTATTCAAATTAATTATTTTAATTAATTAATTTGGATTTAATAAAAAGGGGAAAATTATGTCAACATCATCCGCATCTATATCTATATTTACAATATTGCAAAAAATAGGAAAAGCTTTTATGCTTCCTATAGCACTTTTACCAGCAGCTGGAATTTTATTGGGAATCGGAGGAGCATTTACTAACGACACAATGATTCAGGCTTATGGATTAGAAGCAGCACTTGGAAAAGGAACTCTAGCAAACTCAATACTTTATCTTATGAAATATACAGGAGAAGTAATTTTTGCTAACTTACCTTTAATGTTTGCAGCAGCAATTCCAATCGGACTTGCCAAAGTAGAAAAAGGAACAGCTGCTTTAGCAGGGGTAGTAGGCTTTTTAGTTATGCATCAAACTATAAATGGAATCTTGTACATACAAGGAATAACACCAGAAAGCGCAAGCTTAAAAGCACTATTAGAATTAGGAATGCCTGAAGCAGCTGCAACTGCAAAAAGTCAGGAATATACAAATGTGCTTGGAATATTTTCTCTTCAAATGAGCGTAATGGGGGGGATGATAGCAGGATTTTTTGCTGTCTTTCTTCATAACAGATTTTATAATATTCAATTACCCACATTCTTAGCATTTTTTGGAGGCACAAGATTTGTGCCAATCGTAACCACAATAACAATGTTTGTAGTAGGAATATTTTTAACATTTACTTGGCCTTTTGTCCAAACTGCAATGACTTCGTTTGGAAACATCGTAGAACAATCCGGACTTTTTGGAACATTTGCATATGGGGCAATAAAAAGATCTTTAATTCCGTTTGGACTTCACCATATATTTTATTTACCATTTTGGCAAACAGCTGTTGGTGGAACATTGGAAATAAATGGAGAACTAATATCAGGGGCACAAAACATATTCTTCAAACAACTTGCAGATCCAAATACTGTACACTTTGAAGTTGCAAAAGGAACAAGATTTTTTAGCGGAGAATTTGTTGTTATGATTTTTGGATTACCTGGGGCTGCGCTCGCTATGTATCACACATCAAAACCTGAAAATAAAAACAATGTAGCTTCA
>NZ_QBLM01000013.1 GCF_008828755.2 [Borrelia] turdi
TAATAAGAGAAGAGATGAGGTATTTTTAATATATACTAAAAGATAATAATATATATTTTTATTTTTTAGTATATATATATTTAAACTTAAAACTATAACAAACCATAACCATAGAAATGGAAGATTAATCTCTAAAAATATATAAGTTTATACTACTTAGTAAGTACCTTGTAAAGTTTACTAACACTCTATTCACCAATTACTTAAAATTGGTATGGCTTATTTTACTTAAAAAGTATTTTGGATTTAAAATTGTGTGGGGTTTTGATATTTAGATTTTTTAGAGAGATAATAGACTATAAAAAATCTTATGATATTTTTTAAAGAACTCCTATTTATACGTTATCTTTAGAAAGCTTTCTAAATCTTCTAATTTACTAAACAAAATATTCTTTAAAATTTCATACTATCTCTCTCTACTTCAATTTAAGATATAATACTATTTATATATAAATGGGTAAAAATCTATATATTAATAATAAAATATTTATCTAAAAGTTGAAATTAGGCTTATATTTTGAATATAATAAAGTATCCATTAATAAAAATATACTGGAACAAAAAGGAACCTAAAAATGAAACCAGTTAAAGGTAAGTCTTACTTACACCAATCATCACATACTTATATAGACAGTACGTACTACAAACAACATGGAGGAATTTTAAGCAAATGAATATTAAAAACCCGGTTATAATAACAATGGCGTCAATTAAAGGGGGAGTTGGAAAAAGTACACTTTCCATACTTTTTTCTCATATCTTAAAAGAATCCGGCAAAAAAGTACTACTAATTGATTTAGACCCACAAAATTCTTTAACCTCTTATTTCAATAAATATCTTCACAATATTAAAAAGTATAATATTTACAACATATTAAAAGGAAATATTGATTTTAATGAATGTATTAGCAAAATTAATGATTATATATCTATAATTCCTTCTCATCCTGTTTTAGAAAATTTCAATGCAGAAATTGTAGATTTTAAAGAAATAGTTTTAGAACACTATTTAAACGAAAATATACAAAATTATAATTTTGATTATATTCTACTAGATACTTCTCCTAATTCGGGATATCTTTTAAAGAACGCTTTAAATGCTGCAAATTATATTGTAATTCCGGTTCAAATAGAACTATGGTCATTAGAAAGCTTTACCATGTTAATTGGTGCCATTAATAAAATTATCAAATTTAGAAACAAAGTCTACAATATTTCTATTGTAGAAAACCAATTTATAAAAAATAGAAATATAATAAAAGAATTGGAAAATTTGCTTTATAAAAAATATAAAGAATATATCAAAGGCAAAATACATTATTCTAACGGAATAAAAATTTTTATAACTAAGCGGTCAGAACCTTCTGTAAAAGAGATATATTATGAAGAAGCAAAAAACGCTTTAAAAAATATTTTTTCTCTATAGTTAATATTTCTACTAACTGTAATAGTGCGTAGTCAAAATTTGTCGTCCGGAAACCGGACGACAAATTTTGAAAAAAATGAAAAAAAAGGAGACAAAAATGAAAAAAAAAGAAAATGAAATAATTTTCTTTGAAAGAGATGAAACTTTTACAAATGAAGAATTAAATGAAAATAATAATCAAGATAAAGAATTAAGGAATTACAAGGAATTAAAAGAACAATTAAAATTTAATTTAACATCTGATGTTAATAATAAAATTCAAAGAATGAAAATTCTATACGAAATTAAGCAAAAAAATCTTTATAAATACGATAATTTTTCGAGTTTTGAACAATTCATAAAATCTTATGTAATCGCCAAAAGCCAAGCTTACATGTATTTAAAAATCTATAAAAAAGTACTAGAGGGGGCTATTTCTATAGAAAAAGTTAAAAAAATGGGCATTGAAGCCACATATAAAGATATACAAAAAAACAACCCTCCATATGAATATAAAGAAAATATAGAAAAAGATGATAATAGTCAAAATATACCTATCAGAATTTTAATTAAGGATAAAGAGGTTTATGATTTTTGCAAAAAAGATACCAAAAGAATAAATTTTTTTTTAGAAAAAATTGTTAAAGAAAAAAAAAACATCCTATCAGATCTTATGATTGAATACGAAAATTATAAAAAAGATAAAAAGAAAAATTAACCTCTTAATAAGATTATATATTGTGTTCAGCCTTTAATAATAAGCAAATATAAAATAAATTTAGATTATCGAAACTGTAATTATATAATTAAATTTAAAAAAATCAATAATAAATTTATTGATTATAAATGTTACAATTCCCTTCTTGCAAGAATACTTTTTTCAAAAAAATAATATACATTACAATAAAAAATTTGTATCAATTTTCCCAAACTTATATTTTTTCAATTCTAAAACCCTTTTAAACCTAAAAGCAAAAAACATTTGTATAGTTTAAATTTTAATAAAATTAGCAATGATTTACTTAATAATAAAAAAGATTTGAATTATTGAATAATACTGAAAATTATAAAAGAATTCAAAGAAAAAATTTAATAATTTTATTATATGATTATTGATTTCGTCTTTAAATTGGTGTAAACTTAAGATTAGGGTTAAGTTTTTCATTTAAAAATTTACCTTAATTTGTGACCGCCATTGTGAGCCGTTAGAGCTTAATTAAGCTTTTACTTTAAGTAAAAGCTTAATTAAGCTCTAATTTTATTAATTTCATCCTCCAATAAATTTTTTTAAAGATTTTTAATATCCACATTAATTTCTACATACTTCTTGAGATTTTGAGTATGCTATAAATAATGGACTATTTATTAGACCTTTTTTGGCATGCAATTCTTAAAATTTAATATTTAACAAACAATTAAAATTTTATACTAATACGCTATAATTAAAATAAAAATATTTTTTCATTATTCATTATAAAATATGGAATAATTTAATTTCATATTCAATGTTTATTATTTTTGTTCTTTTTCTATCCATTTGGTTATAAGTCCTTCATTGGATAATTTTTTGTCGTAAAATTCATATATTTCCTTTTCTAAAGTTAAAAGTATTTTTATTAGGGATTTATAATATTTTTTTTTAGTTTTATCTTTTCTTAATAAATAAGAAATCCCGACAACATAACAAAATATGCTTCCTTTTTTGAATTTAAACTGTATATAATGTATTTTTGAAAATGTGGCTGTTTTTAATTCATTATTTTCTTTATATTTTCTTAAAACATTTTTTATTGGTTTTCTACATCCATAACTAATTCCTAAAAATTTGTCTTCATTCTTTAATGAAAATAGACTAAATGCTTCTGTTTTGTTTCTATCAAATAATTTTCTAAATGAAATAAAAAATCTGTGATTTTGATTTCTCTTTGTTCCAAATGCACGAAAATCTGATAATATTTTTGTATGATAAATGTTTTTGTTATTTCTTCTTTCAATTTTAACGAAAATATTGTTTTTTTCTGATTTTATTTTTATTTCTTTTTCTTCAAGTTTTTCTAAAAGGTTTCCCATAATCTATTCCTAACTAATATCTTTTTCAGTAGTGATTAAAAATTTATTTTTATTTTTAATCAAATTTAATAGATCATTATAGTACTTGTTATTAAACAGATCAGAATATTTTGGCTTTTTGAATTGACTTAAGTAATTTTTTATAATTTTTATTAAAATTTTATTATCAATTTCGGATTTTATTTTTAATTGTTCAAACAATATATTAAGCATATTGGTTTTAAGATTTTCTTTTATATTTTTTACGTTATTTTTATCTATGTTTTTTTTTATTTTGTTTATTATTTGTTTTAAATCATCATATTTGTCTTGGTCTATTATAAAATGAGGTTTGTTTTTATATTTTAAATATACATTTTTGAAATCTTGTTCTAATTTATTTTTGTTTAATCCATCCTTTTCTAGAATTTCTTTAGTTTTTTCTAATAATTTATTTAGTTCTTTTCTTTTTATTTTTATTGATTTCTTTTTTTTGTTGTTTTTATCAAATTTTTCTTTAAAATAATACTCCATTTTTTTAAGTTCTCTTAGTATTTCGATTTTTATACTCTTTTTTATATTGAGATCTAAAATTTTTAAAAAGGAATTTGTTATAAATTTACACTTCTTAGCATAAGTTTTTATCTGTAAATTTTCAATTTTTTTAATTGTTTTCTTCTCTTTATTATTATTATTATTATTATTACATTCCTTTAATTCTACATTCCCTTTTTTTGTGTTTATTGAATGTTTTTTTTTCAAAAATTTACTTACTCTTAAGTTAAATCTAATTTCTTTTTTTTCTTTAAAATATTGGTTTATTTTATGATAGCATTTTTGTTTTTGGTATTTGAGCTTATAGTAAATTTCAGTTCCGCAATTTACTCCCAAGTGTTTATAATAATTGATTGTTATTTTAAATTCTTTTTCCAGTTTGTAAAGATAGTTTTGTAATGTTTTTATTTTAATAGGGGTTTGACCATTTCTTTTTAAATTTTCATTAAAATAATAAAGTATGTTGCTTTGTGAATATTTTTTATGTTTATTATTTATATAGTAAAGCGTTGATACTAATACGATTAGTTTATGTTGACATTTATTATTTTTAAATTTTTTTACTTTTTCCATTTTATTTCTCCTTAATTTGTGTCTATCTATTATAGATAGTATAATAAAATTAATTTAAAAGCAAACCAAAATGAATTTAACATGGAAGTTTAAAAGAATTAGAAAGAAATAAAACCAATGTAAAAACCATCTGAAGTTAATTTTGAGAATTATTTCATTGTAAATTGCTATTTTATAAAATTTCAACGCAACTGCATTCCCATTGCCAAACAACTTCCCCGCATCCTTGCCAGTCTCAGTAGTAGCATCTTTAACAGCATCCAGCTTTCTACCAGCCGCATCAACAATCTCCTTTATCCCCTTAGCAATTCTATTGACGCTGTCTTTAGCAGCAACACCAGCATTATTCTGAGCAACAACATGCCCAATGCTATCATTGCTAAATCCAACTTTCTCAACTTCTTTGTCAGCGGTTATCAGCTTTTCTAGCGTCTTCTTAACAGCACTTTCAACAGCATTCTTTACACCCCCCTTTCCACCAGCAGCATCATTAGCATTCTGCAAACCAAACTTCCCGTCTTTAGCCATCCCCCTCAGAACAGTAGCAGCCG
>NZ_QBLM01000004.1 GCF_008828755.2 [Borrelia] turdi
TTAATAGAATTATTTAATAGAATTATTTAATAGAATTATTTAATAGAATTATTTAATAGAATTATTTAATAGAATTATTTAATAGAATTATTTAATAGAATTATTTAATAGAATTATTTAATAGAATAAAATATATTATACATTATAATGTATAATATTATGTATTACAATATAATTGTGGTATAAAAAACGTCACTATAGATGTCAAAATAGTAGATGTAACGAGAACCTTGATCATTTGAAGCGTTTCTAAATCAAAGCTTAGCTTTAGTTGGGAAATATTCTTTATTTACCAGGCTTGATGGTAGAATCAGCACTAAATCTTGCTTCTAGATTATGTGTGGAAATTATTGCCAAATGTTCGCTTATGGCGTAGTGGTCGTGCTAAATATTATTGTTACTAGTAGTAAAATACACATATTGATCTTTATCATTAATACTCATTTTTATTTAGTTATTCTACCCAAATATTATTTATAATATATCTTAAGTTTAGAAAAGTTTCTAAGAAATTTGTGAAATTCGCATGTGAGTTTACAGAAGAAAATGACCTTATAGCTATACCTCTTAAGTGTTTTATGATTTATATCAATATAATATATTTAATGAAGTTAATGGAGAAGATGTAGCTGTAAGTAGTAGGTATAAAAAATGTCATCGGGTTATTTATTATTCATCAATGGGAAGTTTTAATTTCTCGTTTGATAAATTTGGATACTTAGCAAATATTAGCTTAATAGTATCAGTAAATAGCCTCGGATTTAATGCAATTTCATAGGCTTCATCTTTATTAGTTTGTCTATCTTTTATAGTAAGGGATGCAAGCATATAGCTATATTCACCCTTCTTATAAAGAAGTTTAAAAGAATTTGTTAAGTCATCATTAAAAACTCCAAAATTATATGAATTAATGTATCCAGACCCTTTTGAAACTTCTTTTAAGCTAAATTGTAGCAACACCAGTTCTATATCTCTCAAAATCAATATTTGATCCTCCAGAAATTAACTTTAGGCTTTTAACTTCATATTTTTCTTCAAACTTTTTAGTTGACTCAAATACTATTATTTTAGCTATCGGCACTTTACTCCCCAATATTTTATAGTTATTATTATTAATATAATAAGTATAGTTATAGCTATAAACCATGATGAAGTTTTAAATCGAATGGGTGAAAAAATATAAGAATACTTAAGTTCTTTAAGATTTTTAATTGAATTATTATATTTGTCTTTTATAGCTCTTAAATTATCAGATTTTGCCCATGTAATATAACCCGCAAAAAGACCCCCATAAGCTTCTTCTTCTTTTATTTCGGTTAATATAGATTCTTTATTAATATAAGAAATATTGTTATTATTTTCTTTAATATCTTTTTTATTATTTTCTTTAATTGGCCCGAATCTCGAAATTTCAGTTTCGATGTTTTTCAAAGACTTTGGCACTAAAAAACAAGAATAAAAAAATGATATAAAAAAAATATATTTAAAATACTTATGTAGGGCAAAGATCCAGTTATCCCCCCACTGTATTTTTGTATAGTCCAAAAACAATCGATTTAGTTTTATCAATGTAACTTTTGTATTATTCAATTCGGACTTTTAGCATACCAGTATTTTCAATACTACCTTCTTATCCATACATACTAGGCATCAAAATTCTAAAATGGAGGAAATTTGTGGTTAACTTATTGGTTTTTACGTATTTTTTGACGCATAAGAGCCACGTTCTTAGCGATGTTGTATATTTAAAAAGCTTTGCCCCGTTGAGAACTAAATTTTTGTTGTCATTTTTATTTGAAAGACTAGGGGTTTAGGCAAGCTTAGAATCTATTTGTAGCTCAATAGTACTAAAAATATAAATCCTCCCCACAACATGTAATAATAAGTTATTTTTTGTTTATTTTTTCATTTTTCATCTCCTTCTATTTATTCTTATCTCTAGTCAATATTTTTTATAAATCTTCTTTATCTGTCCTCAGTAATTTAAAACATTTTGAATCATATTGATAGATATTAGCACTCTGGTATATGAATATATAGTTTTTGCGCTTTTTCTTTATAAAGTTCTTTGTACGGTATTAGATTTATCTCGTTTTTGAAGTTGATGTATTTTCCATTAATCACTCTGAATTGACCAAACATTTTGTCAACTAGATTAAATTCTTCATTATCTTTGAATTCAATAACCGATTTTTGAATAGGAGATAGTTTTTTGATTTGTTCTATATTTAGGTTAATTCCTTTGTAAGAGTTAAGGTTTCCTTAATTGTTGAAAGTGAAATATTTTTACTATCTTTGTCCTATGTTATTATTTAAGGCTCAACTTTCTTATTAACAAAGCATAGATTATTAATAACAGCAATCATCCTTTTTGCCTCTTTGTCTGTCTGTCTTCCTTCTAGCAAAAATCTTTGCTCTTTCAAATCCATTCTCATATTATTCACTATGAATACTGGCAAATAACAACTATAATAATATCAACAGCATGGCCTCTGGGCCCCTTTGCTATTAGCATATTGATTTGCTGCGCAGCAAACACTAAAATCTTTAATAGCTTTCTTAAAATTCTATAGAAGATAAGCTATTTGATAAAGAAATATATAAATTAATAACAGGAAGAAGATTTTTAACCTTTTTAAAATGAGCTATATTTTCTTTTTTTCTTTTCATCAGCATCTATAGACCCTTTATGATCTTTTACTTTTTCTATTTTGCTTTTTTAGTCTCAATAGCTTGATTTATAGCCCTCTTATATTCCTTTATTGCATTTTCTAAATCTTTTTTGTCATAGCTAGAAGTAGCTTATTTTTATATATAAAGCATTTCACTGTTTTAAGCGAAAAGATCTAATAAAGTGTTGATAATTTAAAAGAAGGAGAAATAGTGCTATTTTATATAGCACTATAAATATAATTAATAATTAATTATGAAAAACATAGTTGATAATCCTAAATTATACACAAAAGTTGGTAATAATAAACCGCTCAAATCTTGATCCAATAATAAGCCCAAATTACAATTTACTTACAAAACAAAAATTTACTTGTTCATAAGATGCTTTTCTGAAAATTTAATACTAGGAGAATTAGAGTTGACTGCCCCGTTCGCCGCCTCTTAGCTAGCTTTAATAGTCTTAGCTATTTTTGTTAAGCTTTCATTAATAGCTTTTAGTACCAATTTAGATAAAGCATCAACAGTTTTATTAGCAGCATTTTTAACAAGAGCTCTTATAGTATTACCATCACCACTTGGTTCTCGGCCCATTTTCACAGCAAATTTCCCGTTCTTAGCCATTCCCCTCAAAACAATAGCAGCAGCAATCTGAGTATCTTTTTCCATATTATCCCTGAATGCAGTAGCATCTGAATTGTCATTTCCCCCAATGGCAGCTTCAATTGGATTTGTAGCTTCATCGGCATTCTTTCCCTCTGTCGCTCCACTACTTTCAACAGTCTCAGCAGCAGCAATAATAGCTCCTAATATCTGCTCCCCACTAACCGCACTAATAGCCTCAGCGGCCTTATTAATATCTTCTGGATTAGCTCCTCCTCCAATCTCAGATGGAATATCATAACTATAAAAAACTCGACCACCTGGATGACCCTGCTTTCCAGAGAACATCTTGCCTGCTTCTTTGTTGTTACTTTCTTCGATGATTGGCTTTGTAGGGTTATCAGCTTCAGCTTTTAATTTATCAGCAATACCAGCAGCCCCAACAATCTTCTTTATTCCTTTAGCAATTTCAACAACACTTTTTGCATCAGCTTTGGTTGATACATTGTCACTACTCTTAACCTCTACGACTTCTCCCATAGTTTCAGCGGTAGTTTCGGCTACAGTTTCAACAATGGTATTGGCAGCATCTATCATTTTATCTATCATATCGTTAATTTTATTTATTTCATCATCAACAGGGTTTACTGTGTTACTATCTTCTTTAGCAGTATCAGTATTCTTTCCTTCTATTGTCTTACCACCTTTTTCACTAATAAATTTAGCAAATTTATCTTTGGCCTTATTTAATGTTTTGGCCATGCTATTAAAATAATCTTTTACCTCAGATTTTTTTGGGGTTGGTTTAAGGCTTAGAAAGCCATCAATCAGTCTATCAAAGGAAATGAATTTTTGGGTTTGGATTGGATTAATAGCTTTTCTAGTATCGCTTTTACAATTGATAAAAACAAGAAAAGTTATTGTAAAAATTGCACTTGATATTTTTTTCATATTAGTCTCCTTAATAAAAAGTATAAGAATATTATCTTAACTTAAAATTAGTACTTTAGCAAGTTTATTGGCTATGTAAAATACATACATAATAAATTTAATATATAAGTATTCTTATCTAGAAGAAGATTATGAGTATAATGATGAATATGATGAAGAAATATTAAGCAATCGATATGAATCTTATCTAGAAGGCGTTAAATATAATGTAGATTCAGCAATTAAAACAATTGTTAAGATATATAATAATTATGCATTGCTTTCAATAAAGCAAGCCCAAATATATTCTACACGACTTGACTACCTTACTAAAGACAAGGCTAAAGAAGAGGCTAAAAAGTTTACAAAAGTAAAGCTTGAAAAAGATCTTAATGCCCTATTGGCTTATATTCAAGTGAGTGCAAAGGCCGCAACAAATTTTGTATACGCAAGAGAAGTATATGCAGGAAAGATATTAAATAGCATTGAAACAGGAATAAAAAATTTAATTTCAAAGGTCAAAGAAAAATCTAATTCATACGAAGCATATAAAGCAATAATAAGTTCAATCTTATCAATAAAAGATTCTCTTAAAAGAGTGCAAAGTGTCATTGATAATAATGGTGTTTGGTACTAATACTTAATATTATTTGAATTTGAAATAGGTTGCAAAAGTATGTAGCTTGTTTCAAATTAAATAAAGAAAGCCCTAGTTTAATATTGTTTAAAACATTGTTACTGGTACTACTAAAATACCAGAAACACTTAAAAAGTTGCTAAGCAAAAATTTAAAAAGCTTGGGGGATTTGAAGTCAAAATTAGAAAAATTTTCTATAGCTAAGACCAATTTTGAAAACATTTACAAAGCCTTGAGTAAAAAGTGCTTAGATTGCTAGTAAAAATTTCAAATCTATTTCAAACTTTCTTGATTATGCAAATTTTCAATCCAATGGCCTAAAAAACTTAGAAGAAACACATAAAACATATTAAAGAAACCTCTTTGGTGCCGTTAAAAATTAGCATAAACTTTCTTAGTTGCAATGGAGAACATGTTTTTATCTATCTTGTATCCACTTTGCGACTGACAACCCTACATATTTATTCCAACACTAGTTTATATCAATAGCAAATATTAGAAGTATACTAAAGAAATATAATTTATTACTTTTCAACTTTTTTGGAAAGCGCTACAACTTTTGTTAAAGTAAGAAGAAATTTTACTTGTCATGGTCACAATTTTTTTAAAAGTTTAATTATTGGATTGAGCGCGGTTTTGAAGCTCTCTACAAACTTATCAAAGGCCGCAATACAAGTATTATGTTGATTTTTTATAATTGAAATTTGATTGATGAAATCAATGTTGTTAAGGGTCTAAAATTCCTTAAATAAAGGATTGTTTTATTCTTTAAAATACAATCAATCACTATTGATTTTAAAACTTTTTAAATACTAAGGAGAAGCTTTTACCCTGTTTTGCACTTTTTTGATATTAAGATTGTTCGTGTTTTTTCTCCTAGTAGCAGTTTAATACCTTAAAAAGAGCCTTATTTGAGGCTGCAAATTCTATTTCGCCCCCCAACAACCCTACAACTTGCTGCTTCCAATAATGCTCTTCTTTTGCATATTTTATATGTTTTATTATAAAACTTTAATGAAATTAAAAATAATTGGGTTTTAAATTTGAATTTATTAGATGTGGGTTTAAGTTTTTTAGTATATTTATCAACTATAAATATACTTGGATATTATTTTTTAATATATTCAAATTAATGAGAAATGGTGTAGTTGAATTTGTAAATTCATTATATTGTGACATTATATGTATAGTTTTTTTATTTGAAATTATTTTTAGTTTAGGAATTTTTTTACCCTTTTAAAAGCAATATATTTATTGTAATTATATGGTTATGTTTATAGGGGCATTAATATATTCTTTTTTATGTCTAAATAGTAGAATTTTTATTTTAAATGGCATATTATATATGCTTGTATTTTTTTATTTGGCTTTAAATTTTATTTATATAGATAATATATTCCCATCTTTAATATCTTTTATATTTATATCTTGTTGGAATCTTGTTTATAAAAGAACAACCAAAGAAATATAAAATTAATTTCTTATTATTGTATTTATTCTAGAATTTATTTTATTCCCAATTGAGTTTTGAGCTCATTAGGAATAGAATTTTAGAGATAATTTTTTTTGCAGTTCATTGGTATTTTTGTCCATTTTTAGATATGGATGTAAGGTTGTTAAAGTTATTTATTTGATAGTTTAGAAGATTGTTTTGATTAAGTCTTGGATGCTTAAATGATTTATATAATCAAATTATTGAGCATAAATATATTTTGATTATAATAAAGTTTTTAATAAAAAAAACTGAAAATGGAGATTAAAAACAACTGAAAATTACTAACTTTTTGAGTGTAAAGTCTAAAGAAGCGTTACATGAAATCAAATACAACGCTAATTCAAAAAGCCCCTTTTTAGTTAATGCATCCTACTATTATTTATAAAACCAAATATATTTTTTACCATATAATTAATTTTGTTTGTATTAATTCTAAGAAATTACATAATGTTTATATGTTTTTGTGCAACCCCCTTTAAAGGGAGATCTGCTAAACATAAAAATTTTTATAGAATAAATCCAAATGAATTTATTCTAATTAGTGAACATCTTATCAATTCTTCTAGCATCAATCACTAATTATTTATACGAATTCTAAAAAAAAAAGTTAAAGTTTTGGATTTTTTGGTTAAATTTTAAGTTATTTAGGTTCTTCTTTAAAGAAGGGCAAAGTATCTATACTAATTAAAAATTATATATATTATTATCTTTTAGTATATATTAAAAATACCTCATCTCTTCTCTTATTATATAAGAAGTTAAATCGATTCGTGATTGGAATAGAAGTGGGATGTTTTATTTTTTATTCATTATAAACCAAACATCCCGCCCACGCGTTACTTTAGATAAAAGTTACTTAGTTTTTGTATCATTAGTAATGATTACTACTTATCACACAGTAATTTGAAATTTATTTAAATTATTTTTCAAATCAAAATTATAATTAAGATTCAAGTATAATATTATTTTAAGTGCGGGCTATGCAACAATTGTGGTATTAAAAATACAACTCTAAATTAAGTGATACTAGGTGGACATTTTCGGTAGTTGTAATATTTTGCATGATAGAGATATAAATGCAGCTCAAAATCTTAAAGCTTATTATTTCAAGGAAATAAAAACTAAGGCAGACTGCGCTGGAAGCATTCTTTTTTATAATTTTTGTTACATCACCTAAAAGGGAGATATTAGGAATGTCAGCCCAATACCCTAAAAACAAGACTCGTTTATCATGTTTGTGTTTTTTGGGTTGGGATTTGATAATGTTTGTCTTTGAACCCGCTTAATAAAAAGTATCTATCTAATTTATACAAAGAGGATCCATACCATTCTGATTTATGATAATTGCCTTACAAACTAATACCATACTAAATCATTAATACCTTTTCCAAACATTCCTTTTTGCATACCTTTAAATAACAATTACATAATTGTGCTAATTAACTTTTTACTAAAACTATTTCTTCTACAATGATATCAAAATATCAGTATATGTTTGTTAATAATTTTGTTATTTCTTTTAGAAAAATCATAATAACTTCAATAAAAGTTCCAATTTAAGTTATAAAATCCAGCATAAATATCTTATTTAGCTTTTCTTACAAATTCATAGTATTTTAAAAAAAAAATTAAATTAAACAGTATGGATCTTTGTATAGCTAAGTTGATATTACTTATAGGGAGGCTAAACAACTAACTATTGTTAACAAGCACTCTAGACAAAAAAATAATACTTTAAACCAATGAAAAAATTGGCAACAATATACACAGGTTAAATACTACAAAACTCTTTATCTACTAAAAACCCCGATTAATCCAAATAAAAAAATTAATATTCTGCGCTTAATATTTTTAAAAAGAGAAGTTAATTCTTCTCTTTTTTTTATTCATATAAGCTAACCAAGCCCAAACCAAAACCACGAAGTAGAAATTAAATTTTTAATATCAAATAAGTTTTATTATTAGTTGAAAACAATATCAAATTGTTGTATTATTTTTTTATATTAAAATTAATAAATACTAAATTTATTATAAAAGGAGAACATTTTGAAAAAAATAAATTAAATATCATCAAGCTTAACATTATTGCATCAATATTAACATCAATTTGTATATAATGTGCACCTCTTGACGAGGTTAATCCAAACAAGCTAAAGAGCCATACCAATCCTAGAAAGCTAAAAAAACAAAAAGCCGTACCAATTCAAAAAATCTAGCAGAAAATAATCAAAATCTTAAAAATGAATCTCAAAATCCAAAATATTCAAATCAAAACCCTCAATAAAAAATCTTACCCCCAAAATTAGCAAAAATTGATAAAGATCTGAAAGATTTAAAAAAACAAGAAGATATACAAATAGCTAATATTGATGCAGAATATAATTTTCTAGAAACTTTTAAACTTCAAAGAGGTGAAATTTTTATGCACATTGTAAAAATGATATTAAAAAGAATAATTTACCCATCCTTAAATTACGAAAAAGAAAAAATATTGCTATTAAAAGAAATTCTTGAAAAACTTGATAACAATTATCAAAACCTAAGAATAGCTTATACGTTTCTTGAAACATCTAGGGATATTTAACTTTATATAGAAAAAATACCATTCAATAAAAATAGAAGATTTAAGCAAAAAACCCAAAGAGCTGCACAAGATATGGAACGTAGTTTAAAGAGAAAATAAAATTTCGCAAAAACCTTAAACGCAACCATTGCAGCTTATAGCAAAGATTCCAACAACCTTAAAACCAATCTAAAAAATCTAGCAACTCACATAAAAGATAAATACTACCATATTACTCTTTATATACCAAATAAATTCTACGATTTTTAAAAGTGCGGCAAATAAATTTAAAATTATTATCTCTACTCTGTATTTGCTTTATAATAAAAATAATATTTGAATAATGAATAATTAATAACAGAAGGGAATATTAATGATGAAAAGAAGTACTACAGGCAAAACTAAAAAGAACAAAAGTCCCCCTGAAATACTTGCTGAATGCCCCCCTTCACCGCCACTAGTAAAGAAAAAAACAAGAAACTAAAGATAAATTAACTTAATAAGACAATAAAAAGTTTATAGATTTTTTTAGCAAAACCAAAACATATCAATATAATCTAGATTCTATTTATAGCAAATATACAAGATCTCATGGCATCATTGATACCTACTGCGGTTGTGGTGATTATAGATATTGGATGTTTTAGTACATAGCCTTTCTAAAAAGCATAAAAAGCTCTTGATGAACTAGAAAAAATAAACTTAGAAGAAGAGTATTCTAAGCTTAGTAAAATGCTAAAGGCCGCCTGCTTGTTTCTAGTTATAAGGACAACACTTTAGAAAACGCAATAAAGAAGTATATAAAAGCTATAGAGCAAACTAGTAAAACTTGAAAATAAAATAGAAAGGTAATAAAAGATTGTACAGGGACTAAAAGATTACTGAAGAGAAAAAGAAAAAAGCGTAGACCATTTAAAAATAGCTAGGGATTTATTCCTGTTATTAAAGAAACTATTGAAACAGCTTGTCTGTCTTATGCTGATACTTTTGTTACTGGTAACATCAGCTTATCTTGTAACAAATTTAAGCAAGCTATTAACGAGTTTAATTTTTTCACACTTTTAACTGCTAAATCTTATATTTTACTAGTATTCTTAATATTCTTATAATTAATAACAAAGCAAAGGGGTGGTTTATACAAAAATTACTAAATGACAAATAACTATTATTAATTTTTTCTAATAAACCCTTTAAAGCCTTTTTTAAAGGATTCAACACCCCTAAAAAGTCGTGGGCGCCGAATCAAAAAAATAAAAAAAATAAAAAATAAACTTCTCCAAAAATGGAGAGAACTGGAGAAGCCATTAAAAATATAAAATTTATACCTTATAATATACACCATATAAATATATATGTCCTATTTTGAAGTTTTTTTATTAATGAATTAATCTATATTTATTTTATGAGAATGATAGAAGGATATTTATTTTATAAAGTTTCTGAAGCGCAAGAAATTCTTAAAAACAAATTTGATTATAAAATCACAAAAAGCCATTTAAGATATAAACTAGAGGTTTTTGAATGTTATATTAGAGTAGGGAATATAATGATGATTCCAGAAGATTTTTTAAAATATTTAACACTTAGTTTAGTCTTATTTAAAAAAAACGAAAAATATAAAATAGAAATAAAAAAAGAAATTAAAGAAAAAATGCCTAAATTTAGAGAATTAATTAATAAAAATAAATGAATTCACTTGTAAAAGCACCCGATATTCGGATTTTAAAAACAAAAAACTTTGCCTTATGATATACTATGCATAAACTTTTTTTAATAAAAGTTTTAGTTTATAATAATTAGAAACTTTTATATTGTAAATCCATATTAGCTTTATCAGATTAACGATAGTGTGAATAATTTATAAAAAATATCCAATTTATTAATAAAAGTCCTATTATTTATTTTGTTATACATTTTAAACTTCAACTTGCACCTATAAATTATCCATCTTACATTAATTATGTTTAACAAAAATTATTTTCTAATATTCAAATATAAAATATTTTTTTAAAATTTTTTCTTTTAAATTATATTTATCTAACTCAAATTACACTTGCCCTGGTTTCAAAAGGTATTCTTCTTAAATACTATTTAAATGTTTCCAATCTTTTAGAATTACCATATTACATACAATTTAGCCATAATATAATTGCAATTATTGTTACTATTTTTTTATTTTATATTCTCTATTTATTAACAATCTTCCTATATTCCGCATTTAAAGTATTTATACAAATAAAATTTAATAAAAAACGTTTCAGTCCTAATCAAAAATCTACTATTTAAAAAATTTAGATTAAATTAAAGATTATATTTTAGTAAAAAATTTTCTATATCTATTTTATATTCTCTATCTTCATTAGAAATTAAAGTAATCTTTAATCGTTTTATTTTTTTTATTTTCTTAAAAAATCCTTTAGAAAGGGTAACACGTAAATTATTTTTTACTACAAAAGGAAATTTTAAATGAAAAAATTTTTTATCTATATTTGGATCTCCAATATTAAAATCCTTTATTAGCTGCCATTTTTCACTTGGCAAATCATTTTCATGCCTTGAAACTCGAGCATCTTCAAACCCTTCAAAAATTACATTTTTAAAACCTAAAATTTTATTGTCATGCACTTTAAAATCAAATTTATACCCAGGATTCATAGCCCTATAGGCATCTACCAGATAGCCCGTCATATTCTTATTTTTTATATTTTCTACATAGGGCATCATAAACTCTGATTTTATAAAAACCAACTCTTTTAAATTGTCATCTTTTAAAAGATATGTATAAGTCTCATTAATAAAGACATTATCTAGTGACTTTTCAACAATTTTATTATAAATAACATTATTTTCTTTTTGTTGATAAAATAAGGAAGCCAAAAAAATACAAATTAATAATAGCCCGAAAAATACCATTTTGCTCAATATATTTTTACTCATTAATACTCTATCCTATCAATAAAATTTATGAAAATCGTATCAAATGCATTACAATAACGCATAACATTTTCCCTACTTACCTTGAAAGAATATTTTTTTTTCTCATTATTTATCTCATCAAAACATTCAACGTATACATCAATTCCATTTACATTTACCAACTTTTTTAGCTTATTTACCCTTTCATCATCTTCATTAAATATACTCATCCAAAATTTGAAATTATTAACCCCATTAACAAAATGAGTATAAATTGGAGATGCCAGCACAGAAACTCCATTAATATGCACCTTTTTAAGCACAAGCTCCGAGTTATTTATAATTTGGACTTCAAAATTTGTATCAGTATTTAATTCTATTTGCCCTGAATAATAATGCCTTAAAATAAAGGCCCCAAATTTGGTTTTTGAATTAAGAGATATCCCTAGTTCAGATCTATTGCTTTCATTACTAAGAATAACCTCTTCAAATACTTCATTGGAAAAAATAAACCCATTGGGAATTAATAAAAAAATTAACAATATTACCACTTTCACGCCTTTTGCTATTATACCACTAATCAAGTCAAAGAATAAATAGGAAAAATTTAAATTGCTATTGTTTTAATAATAAATCATTTAAATATTTAAATGATTTATTATTTATTAAAAAATATGACTATCCCTAAAAACTAACATTCAATTTTATACACACCACATTTTAATATCGCAGTCGAAAATTTTACCAACAAAAAATACCTACAAAATAAATATTAATAAACTTATGCTAAAAACTAGCAATCCATAAGCAACTAATTTAATACTTAATTAAACAATAAATATCGCATAGCTATTCCGTTAAATACTATATCAAAGATTTATAAATAGTAATTTCCAGCAAGTATTTATTAAATAAAACATATTTACTGGAATATTTATTTTTTATTCTGACTAATTGTAATGCAAATCTTAATATCAAGAATTAATCAAAAAAAAAGAAATGAAAATGGGTTTTATGCTTTAATTTAGATAATTTTAGGGTAAAATTAATTACTGATTTAAAAACCCCACAATTATTGAAAGGTTATATCAAGAGATATTAACTAATATAGTAGAACTATATTCTGAGATTAAATATCTTTTCAAGGAGGATTTTATCTTAAAAATATCAGAAAATAGCGCACTTATTTTAATAGATATACAAAATGATTTTTTAGAATCGGGCGCTTTGCCAGTAGCTAATAGCAACGAAATAATTCCCTTGGTCAACCAACTTCAAAATTATTTCAAAAACATTATCGCTACCAAAGATTGGCATTGTAAAAATCATATAAGCTTTTCAAGCAATAAAAACACCGGTATTTGGCCTGAGCACTGTGTAAAAAATACCTGGGGATCAGAATTTCCTAACAGCCTAAATACAAAAAGAATAAAAAAAGTTTTTTTTAAAGGCACAAATCGCTATTGCGATAGTTATAGTGGATTCTATGATAATTACATCAAAACAAAACAAACAGGACTCTATCTTTACCTAAAAAACAATTCTATAAATACATTATTTATAGCGGGATTAGCATTAGATTTTTGTGTAAAAGAAACAATACTTGATGCAATTAACTTAAAATTTCAAGTATTTCTAATAATAGACGCTACAAAAAGCATAACACCCACTCCTGAATTAATAATTCAAGAGCTTAAAAAGCTTAATATATCAACTTGCTTTTCAAAAGACATCTTCAACAGCCAAAATAAGCTTTATTAAAAAAATTTGCCTAATAAATTCCCACTACATACTTCTGTAAAGAAATACAAAAGCATAAGATAATTCATATAAAGGAGATATAAAAAAATTAAAAGGTACTGCTTATAAAGTTATAGGCTAAAAGCTGCTAAACTTTATAAAAAAAATTTTAATCAAAAAATTTCTTAAAAGTATTTTCACTTTTTAGTAAAAACTGCGGATGGTTGATTTTCCCGCTCTCACTACTTATTAAAAGTACCACATCTCATATTAAGATCAATTCTAGACAGTTTAATATAATTATTTTCTATTTTTTAAAACCCTTTTAATTATTCATTCCTATGACTCTGTTTATTTTTCTTATTTTGATACTTAGGGAAACTCCGTAATCCGATTGCCTTTATTTAGCTTTCTAAAAATTATTATACGCAAAGCTTAAATCAACCTAAACATTACAAATAACTAGATTGCCAAATTACTTTAACACTAGAAATTAGTTTTTATATTTCCCTATAAAAATGCTAAGACTTTTCTTACTGTTTTAATAATATTTTTTTATTAGTTAACATTTTATTAAACATAAAAATTTTATATAGCTAAACATTTTGCCAAAATATTTTTGATAAGCATTAGGATATTATTCAATATTTAAAAATCCTATTAGCATTCACATCCTTTATTGTGATAATATTTATACTTAATTAAATATTAAAAACCCGATCTCCACCTTATTCTAAAGTCCAAAAATGAAATTACCAATCTTATTAAAGATAAATATACTACAATACCCCTTAAATGACTAATTATTTAAACATAATATAAAAAATAATGAAGAACTTAAATTCATTAAGCATTACAAAAAAATCTTCCCAAAATGCTAAAACCGGCAATTTCAATATAATTCCCTAATAATCAATGAATTTTATTTAAGATGTTTAAATATCAAAAATTCAATTATAATAAAAAGATCTTCTCATAACGTTTTTCAATATAAAAAAATATTTACTTTTCATTTTTTAGTGATAAACTTTACTTATCTGAAAAATTGCTTTACTATGTAATAAAGCATAAAAACAGCCGAAGTTATGGAGGCCCAAATGAAAGTTAATAAATCACTACAAATAAAAAGTAAATATCAACACAAGCTTATTGCTTTAATAGCAACACTTGAGTATATTAATAAAAACAAAAAAAAATACAACCAATCTGATATTCTTTATTGTTTTAATAGCAACTTAAAACGTAATGGACAAAAAGAAGTTTCAATTAAAACACTTAGAAATTACGTCTATAAATTAGAAAAACTTAACATTACTATTAATTATTATAGGCACCTAGGTGTTAATATGGGCACTGAAATCTACTACTCCCTTAGAAGCTCCAAAAAAGACTGTTACAACTTGCTAAACCAACACTTCAGAAATAAAAAAACAGAAAGATTTCAAAAGCGCGTTAATTCATACATTAAAATAAATTATAATAAAAAGGGCAGTGTAAAAAACGGGGAGTGTTTTAATAATAAATATAATAAAGAAGAAGATAAAGAAAATCAAAAGAAAAAACAAATTAATAAATTAAAACTAGAAAAGTATGCAAAAAAATGCAATTTTAGTAGCAAAATTTCCTCTTTTATTATTAATCTTGATTTAAAAAAAGAAACAACTATAAATCTTTTCAAAGCTTTAAGTAGAGAAAGATACCACTTTAAAAGGGAAAATGGATTTTTTTTAAAAGAAAATTTACAAAATAAAAGGAAAAATTTAATTTTAATACTAAAGAAAGAGCAAAAAAATTTAATAAATGAGGGTTACGATAAAGAAACATTAAAAACATATATACAAAACATATATCAGAAATATAAAAATAAACCCCATTTTATATTAGAAAACAATAAATATAAAGACTTTAATGAAATTATAAAAAAAATAAAGAATAATATTAAAAAATTTGACGTTCAAGAATATGATGATAATATAAAAAACAATATATATAACATACTTTTAGATCAATTAAATTGTAAAATAAAAAAAATTAATTTGAATTCTGAAATTAAAAAATATTTAAACAGACAAAAAAAATTAGAATACAAAAAAATATTTAATAATCAATATTATAATGAAATTATCGATTTAATAGAATCACAAAATAATTATAAAGATAACTATTTAAATTAAGAGTTTAAAATGAAAAATGTATTAGAAAAACTTAAAAATAAAAAAAAAGAAATAATGGGAAAAAGCAGAAAGTCAGAAATTTTTGTTAAAAAAGAAATTCTTAATGAAAGAACAATATACCACACTAAAATGTTAATGGATTTATATAAATTTGAAATAAATAGATACAAAAAAAACAAATTTTTAATTCTTTTTAGAGAATTATTTAACCAAGAAAAGCTGGAAGGACTCAATTTATTCTCTACAAGAGAAAATGATAAATTTATAGGAATTTTCTATGGTTACAGAAAACCTATAAAAAACATTATTACAAAGTATAAAATTAATGGTATTGTAAAGTCATATACCTTTTCTAAGGTCTATTATATAGAATTCAAGTTTAAAAAAGGTAGTGTGTTTTGTTACTTAAGAAGTCTTGCTAGGTTAATCAAAAAAGAAAAAATCAATAAAAAATATTTTCAAGTGTTTATTGATATGTTAAACAGGTTGGAAAAAGAAGTATATAAATTTTATTGTAAGGAACTACCAAATGGGGGAATTGTAAATAAATGGATAGAAAAAATACTAAAATAATTTCTACCGACTAAATTAAGAATACTTTTAGTAAAAAGCAAAAATGCCAGTATCTTTTAAAACTTCTATTTAAAAATATAAACTTCTTTTAATTAAGGCTAATTTATAAAAATTAACTAATAGTTATTATAAAATCCCTCATAAAAACGTCGATCAAAATTTATAAAGTAAAACATTTATGAAGTAATATAATATTAAAAAATTCAAACTTTTTCACTTTTAGGATAAAACATATATTTAAGAATGGAAAATGTAATAGAAGACAAGCTAATTTAAGGGAAAGATGCAATTAAAAAGGCGTACAAAATGCTTTATCCTTTTTAAAAAAGGATAAAGAAAGAATTAGAAATAAAAAATTTTGAGAAAACTTCTTTAAAGTTGACAAAAATAGTATAAAAATAGCCAAATCAATTCGACTGTCTTTAGATTATGTGGTATTTTAATTATTTTTTTGATAGGGCTTTAACTCTAATGTATAAAATTTGATTTAATTAACATAGCTCACAATAAATCAATATTGCAGATTGTATCCCTCTAAAAATTTGTATTCAAAAAGAGTTAATATTGGGATTAATCTCATTGTAATGATTTTATTTTTAAAATAGTTTAAGATTGTTAGGTAAAGGTTTTTGTAATTACAATTGTATTGTAAATTAATTATTCTTTTAAATCCATTTAAATTATTTATTAAAACCAATAATTTGAGACAAAAGTAATTGTAAGATGTCTATATTTTAAACAAATATTCATCTAGATTAATATTATTAATTAAATCTCTAGTTTTAGTATTGATTTATTTAAATGTTTTTTAAAGCTTTTATATTTTTATATATCAAAAACCTATTTTAGGAGTCTTTTTGATAGCGATTTCTTTATAATTTTATTATTGTCAACATAAAATCACATAGGGCCTAACCATAAATACTCTTAAATTAAGAATACTTATCTTAAGCCCTATAAATTAGACATCGACCAAAGTTAAGGATGCTTATAGTTAATAGCACCACTTATCAATATTATACGTTATATATAATATTAAAATCAATATATTATTCTTAAATAATATGCGTAATTTATTTCTATTTATAAATTATTTTTATAAAATTTGCCTTACAATAACTCATTATTTTTTAACATTTCTTATACTTTTTATAATATCGTTAAGCATTTTTTTATCTTTAAATAATTTTTATAACAAAAACCAGTTAATTTTGCTTTTAATTTTCAATATATATACTTTTTACTTTAAGCTGAAATCTTAATGGCTGGATAAAGCTTTTATTGTATTTTTTAATTGCTAAAAGCATTTTGCTTAAAATAAGTATATAAAAATTCATTGTTTAATTAAGTATTTTAATTGGTTGTTGTTGGGCTTTAGTAATTTATAGTTTTTAATGTAATTGTATTGGTATTTGCTTTGTAAATTTCTTTATTGAAAGAATATATTTAAATTTTTATCTGTTTATTTCTTATATTAAGAAGAGTATAATGATAAAAGATATGAAATTAACATTATTATTATTATTATTAATTTCTAATGTATTGATTTTTCCTAGTGAAGCATCTGAAGAAATTTTTATTACAAATTGCAGCAATAGATTTGATTATATTTTATTACTTAAATCAAAAACCAAATTTGGATCCTTTATTTTAAGCTATTCTAGTAGAGGATATATAGATTTGAGTTATAATATTCAAATTATAAATAACATAGAGCTTACGCTTAAAAAGATATATATTAATGGGATTTCTATAGCAGAATCCCCAATTAATACTTATTTTATTGACGGGGTTAATCATTTTGATTTTTATATTACTTTATTTTCTGAGAGTGAAAAAGTAAATAAAATAAGAAAGTTGTCAGAAATAAATGGAATTGATATATACGTTGAATGTTTTGATGAGATAAATAATGAGAAAAAAAAATATTCTTTCAAGGTAAGTAGGGAAAATAGTGTGCATTTTTATAGTGCATTTGATATGATTTATTATAAATAGGGATAGACTTTTAATGGGGAAAATATTATTCTATGGGGCATTATTAATTTGTATTTTTTTAGCTTTCTTTTTTTATAAGCAAAAAGAAAACAAAGTTATTTATAATAAAATTGTTGAAAAGTCAGGCAATAGGGTTTTTATTGAAGAGACTTTTACGCATCTTTTAGAGGATGACAATTTAAAAGAGTTAGTTTTTATAAAATCAGAGCTTATGGCGCCCTATAATATGAATTATGAAAAAAATGAGAATATAACAGGTTATTTGATAGATGCCTATAGGGCCATGAATCCTGGTTATAAATTTGATTTTAAAGTGTACGACAATAAAATTTTAGGTTTTAAAAATGTAATTTTTGAAGGATTTGAAGATGCTAGAGTTTCAAGGTATGAAAATGATTTGCCAAGTGAAAAATGGCAGCTAATAAAGGATTTTAATATTGGAGATCCGAATATAGATAAAAAATTTTTTCATTTAAAATTTCCTTTTGTAGTAAAAAATAATTTACGTGTTCTCCTTTCTAAAGGATTCTTTAAGAAAATAAAAAAAATAAAACGATTGAAGATTACTTTAATTTCTAATGAAGGTAGAGAATATAAAATAGATATAGAAAATTTTTTACTAAAATATAATCTTTGATTTAAGTTAGATTTTTTAAATAGTAGATTTTTGATTAGGACCAAAACGCTGTTTATTAAATTTTGTTTTATATGGCAATACAATGAGACTTTTATACTATTTGGAAAAGCATTTGTTAGTTTATCAATTTAAAATGCATTTATTTATATAAATGCATTAAGCTCAAAATACAGGAAGATTATCAATAAAAGTAAAATATAAAATTAAAAAATTATAACAATAATAATAATTATGTTTTTATTAAATTGTAATATTGGTAATATACAAGAATCTATTCCAATAATCTTTGATTTAGTAATAATGGTTCACTTGTTTGTTGTGCAACTAAAAAAGATGCATAAATTGAAATTTTAAAATCAACTTTATAAACCTATTTGAATGGCAAAAGAAAATTAAAATACTATAATTTTACATTTTTATTTATATATCTTTTTCTTTTTTTTATTATCTCCAATAATTCACATCATTATATCAAATATATATAAGTATATTCAAAATTAAAATAAATTTATTTACAAATTTATCTTCATCTAAATTTCTACAAAATTATATGTAAATAATTCTTTATTTTTTTAATAAAATGGCATTCAATATTTAATAATTTTGTAATTTTATTTTCTTTTTTTATATTTTTGTTCTTTTCTATAAGATTCATACTTTGATGCAAGCTCTAAAAAATATATTCTATTTTCCTTGTAAAGACTTTCTAATATAAAGCTTATTCTTTTATTACTTTCTTTGCAAAATTTATACAAATCTATATCATTAATTAGTATTCTAATAGGAATTTCAAAATTATTATTGGAATTTCCTAATTTATTATTTGTGTCATTTAAATCATGTGCTTTGGTTTGTTTTTTAATCTGTTTAAATACATTAGTAAATCCGATTTCTTTAATCCTGTCAATAGTAACAACGCCATCAAGAACTTTTTGATAAACTTTTAAATATCTATAAGCTTGAGTTTTGGCAATTACAAAATGCCGTATAAACTGATCAAAACTAGTAAATCCATCGTACCTATAAAGTTCTCTTGTTTTAATTTCATATAAAATTTCCATTCTTTTAATTATATTATTAACCTCATTTTTTAAATTAAATTTTAATTGATTTTTTAAATCATTATAGTTTGCTAAGTCTTTATCTATATCATTTCTTTCTAGAGAAAATGAAATTCCCCTGTCGCTTATTATTACTTCTTTTTTATGTTCTTTTTTCCCTTTTATGCTCATATAGTTCCTTTTTTTGAATTTTTGTTGATTTATTAGTGCACTAAGTGCACAATTTGATACTACAGAATAAGAATATTTTTTAAAGCATTTTCGGCCTCTTTATAGTATATTTCATTTTTAGAAGGTTCTAAAACCTCATGTATAAAGATTTTTATACCATTATAATTATGGATTTTACCCCTAATATAGTTTTCATATTTTTTATATAATGCACTTTCTATTTCTTTTAATGTGTTTCTATTTTTTATGAACAGATTTTCTACTATAGAGATATAATAATTTTTATTTTTAATATTTTGAAATTTACTAATAATTTCCATTAAAATATTTAAGCTTTCTATTGCCCATTTTTCAACTTGAACTGGAATTATTACATAATCTGTAGCACTCAAAGCGTTTCTAAAAAGAAAATCTTTACTAGGCGGCGTGTCAATCAAAATGTAATCAAAGTTATAATTTAGTATATTTTGACTTAGATGATTTTTTAAGCAATCTTCTTTATTTTCAATATATTCCCAATTAAAATCGTCCAAAACAGGATGAGATGGTATAAAAGAAATATGATCATTAATTTTATTAATACACTGTTCGAAATATGTTTCTTCCTTTAGTATTCTATATATATTGTATTTTTTGATGTCATTAAGATGTTTTTCAAAATAGGAGGTTAAAGAATTTTGTGGATCTATATCAATTAATAATACTTTTTTATCCAAATTTTTAAGTATGTAGGCAAATAGTATTGCTAATGTACTTTTACCAACTCCACCTTTTAAGCTTGCCATTGTCATAATAGTCGGTCTATTGTGTTGCATTGTATTCCTTTTTTGTTAGTTATTTTTTAACAATTAAATTATACCAATATTTTATGTTTTTATTAATGGTTATGGCTTTTATTGTTTTTTCTTTTTTTTAAAATTTTGCTTTCATTTGATACTTTTTGATAATCCTTAGATAATTTGGGTGTTAAATCCATATTGCCTTTTAATTAACATAATTATTAATATCTGTAGAATTAATTCTTATGTGCTATTTTTTAGATTAAAAGAAAGCAATAAAATAGATTTAAATTATATTTAGTGTTTTACTAAATATAATTTAGTAAGCTTAGAAAGCTTCTAGTTGTATGTAAAATATGTGTTTTATAATGGCTTAGCAAGTATAAGTGATAATTTTGAGGTGGGGGCGCCTAATAAAGATAGGATCCTTTTATGGCAGTATAATTAGTAGGTATTTTGAAATTTAAATCTTTATATGTTTTATGATTTATTGTAGCGAGCTTACTATTTGTAATATAGAGATTTTATATTTTTATAATCTGAGAAGTAGTAGGCATTAATACATAATGTTTATTATTTTTGTTATTTTTTACTGGTGATTTATTACAAGAATCAAATAGACTATAAAGATAAAAAATTTATAAAGTGTAAAATAAGGTTGATAAAGACAAGTAAAATAAGGTGTAAAAAAATAAGTTAAACAAATTTTAGATACAAAAGGGTTAATAAAAGAAGAAAGGCTATTTGGAAGTTTTGGGAATTCTAGTTTGAAATTTTATTCAAAAATTGAGAAAATTAATATAAAACAATATACGGTCATAAGGATAAGCTTAATATCTAGAATTAAAGGAGATTGTGAAAAAGATAAAAAATGATTTATTCTTTAATTTTTTATCTTTATTTTTTAAACTTGCTAAATCCATTTTAAAATTTTTATTAATCTATTAGGCCATTTAATTCCTATTTTATTGTCTTTAACACTCTTTATGCTCACAACATATCCTAAAAAAGTTTTAAAAATATTATCTATTTTATATATAAAGGCATCTAAAAACAGGCTTTGCAAAATTATGTCTACGTAGGAACATTAAAAATAATAAACTTATTTAAAATGTAGTATTAGAAAAAAATATTAATGGTAAATATTACATTTTTATAGCATCTAAGTGTCTAGATATTAAAAATAACAATAAAGGTAAAGATAATAAAAAAGAGGGTAATTGATATTGATAATAAATATCAAGGATTTTTAGCAAGTGATAGGGGGTTAAAAAATTAATTATACTAGGCATTTAATGTAGAAAAAAGTTTAAACTGAAATCTTAGTATAAAAAAATAAAGTAAATATCTTTAGGAAAAGATATTTATCAATAAATTTGTAAATAAAGCTATAATATAAAAAAACACAAGTTATATAATCGGGGAGGATCTTTTTATAATTATATTAATTTAATTAATTTTTCCACTATTTTTGCTGAGTTGGAAGAAGCTTTTTTTAAAAATTTTTTATAATCATCATAGTTATTTTCATTATTAACTATATCAGATATTCCCCGGATGATTATAAAAGGAATTTTAAAATTATATGCTACTTGAGCCATTGCGGCGCTTTCCATATCTATTGCAATTGCGCTTTCAAATTCTTCTGGAATTTCTTGAAAATTTTGGTGGTCAATGAATTGGTCACCGGTAATTATTAACCCCAGATAAGACACCACGTTGCTTATTTTTATTTTAGAAGCTTTTTGTATAAGTGTGGCGTTTGCTTTAAATTTTTTAGGGTGTTCTGGAACATGTCCAATTTCATAACCAAATCTATGTAAATTAAAATCATAGCTTGTTGCTTCTGTAGATATTACAACGTCTCCTATTTTTATGAATTTATTTTTATTGCTATAAATTCCACTAACAACTCCAGCATTAATTATATGGCTAATTTTATATTTTGATATAATGTAACTTGTCCAAAGGGCTGTGTTTATTTTTCCAACTCCAGTAGCTATGGTAATTATATTGTGATTAAACACCTTCCCAAAGGTAATCTTTTTTTTTCTTTTATGTTCTTCTATTGAAATAGATTTTTCATTTTGAATGATTTTATTTATTTCAGCTATTTCTGTTTTTGTGGCTGATAATATTAAAATATTGCTTTTAGAATTTTCATTTAGTTCATCTCCCCAACTATTTAAAACAATAAATGAAAAAATTGCTAATATGTTTGCTATATTTTTAATCCTCATAAAGAAAGCTCCCTATATGTTTTTTATTAATTGATATTGGATATTGTAAATTAATATTTTCATATTTTTATTACCAGTTTAAATAGTATTTCAATATTTTATTATTTATAATATATGTGTTATATAATTATCAGTATTCTATACTTAGAATAAGTTTGTTTTTGATAAATTAGTTTGGTGTTATTTGATAATGATTGAACTAACATTTCTAATGTTTTTAAAAATTTTATCATCTCTCAATGTGTAAATAAGCTTATTGTTATTATTCAAGTTGAAAAATTTTTTATTGAAAGCTTGTTTATCTTGATAAAAGATATTTTAAAAGTTTGGATATATATATAGATAAAGATATTGATATATCTTTATCTATATATATTGTAAAAGTTAGTTGAATGAGGTCGGTTTAATATATCCACCTTATTTAAGGTTTATGAGTTAATTTTAGTATGTTAAAGTTAGTTACTAATGCTTTCTAAAAAGCATAGCATTTTTAGCTTTGGTTAAAAACAAAAATTTAAGTTCTATTTAGTTTAATAAAAATTTAGATTCCAAGAATAACGAGACTTATTTTCCTTTTTTATCTGTGAAGATGTTAATTGTTTCTTTGCATCTTTTTAATAAGATAAAGAATATAATTTGTTAGTATTAAAATTTTTATCTTCTATTCTGGGAGAGATTGTAATTAAAATTGGAAAGCTTTTTGAATTAAAACTTGAGCAAAATTAGAGAATTTATGAGAAGTTTATTGTTAATAGAAATTTTATTAAAAAACCAAATAAGAAATTTAAGTGTTATTCATACTTTCATTGGAGGATTTTTAGCTTAACATTGTTTTAGACCAAGGATAATAAAGAATTCTCTGCTTATAATTTTCATTAAATTTAAGTAGAGGTGAATTTCTCAATAAGCAAATTTATTTTTACTCCAAATATATTCTTTGATGCTATCAATAGGGGGATACGTTAATTAAAAGAAATATTTTTTAAAAGCATTAGGATATATAACATTTTGCATAGCAAAATGTTAAGAGGTGGGAAAGATTATCATAGGAAAATAATAAAAGCTTGAATAAGTATTAATGATTTCTTTACAATGAAGATTTTGAAAAATGAAAATATTTTAATTAATATTTTATAGACGAAGTATATGATTTAGAATCATAGCAGTTGTATTAATATGGCTATGTTATGCAGGAGTAGGGGTTCAATTTATTAATTTAGTTTAATTTTTATTTTATCAAGATTAGCTTTTATTTCTTTTTCAATCTATCAAATGTTTTGTTCACTATCGGAAGTCTTTAAGGAAGCTAAAGATACTCATAATAAACTTAGCAATGCTAAGTAGTGTCACTTGAAGAATTTTCTAAATTTTTATCTGGCTTTGAGAATTATTGCAGTAATATTATTTATCATTGGTTCTGCTACTTCTACTTTTATTTCAGAGGTTATATCTTTTTTATTTGGGATTATTAATTAATTTTTGAAACTCTTTTTTTATCAATGCCTAGAACATAAACTTGCAAATGAATTTAAAGATAAGCAAATATTCGTAATATTTTAACCTTTCCTTATGTTCAAGCATTAAAGCTTAAAATTAATTTAAAATTAAAGAATTAAAGTGAGGCATATTGAAAGTAAAAGAAATTTTAATATACTTGCATTATAATACTATATATCTAAGACTAGAGGAGAGGGATGTATGATCAATAAAATTTTCCATGTTTCGGGTGTTTTTTTAATTTTAATGATTAGTTGTGATTGGAAAACTGTTAAAAATAAAAGCACAGAAATTTCTGAGTTATTAAAGAAAAGTGAAGAGGAGACTAGAAATCAAGAAGGTAGAGACTTGGATAAAAACTATATATCTAGAAATAGCATGTCTAATATTGATGTAGGTGCTGTTAATTTGGGAAGTTTATTAAATGTGAATTTAATCAATCATCCACATCAAGTTGACAAATCTATAATCTCAAATGGGGAAGCTATAGCTCCTGAAGTAAGAGTAGAAGTAGAGTCAATGGATAATATTAATGTTAGCGCAATAACCCCAAAGCCAGATAAAAATTTAGAAGATTCTTCAAGTAGCTCTGCTATTGGTGTGGGGATTTTGCCTATTAGAGTCCAAGAAGGATTTAGTAAAAAAACTTTACCTAGTAAATTGAAAGATTTGGAAAGCTTTCTGAAAACAACGTATGAGAAGGAAGCCTTTAAGGAAATTAAAGATATGCAAGATAGAATTAGTAATTCTAATATAGGAGAAGGAATTGTTAAGTTTCAAAAAGAATATGAGAGTCTTTTTAGTTTATTTTGGGATATGCAAAATAAGCTTCATACCCAAAGGGATTTACTTAGAAAAGATATTAAATTTAAAAAAAATATAGAAAAATATAAAGTTATGTCTATATATTTTTCATATATAGAGAAAAAAATTAAAGATTTCCATTTAAAGTTGGATGAAATCCAAAGCAATTTTCAAATTGCAGATAGTCATTGGGGTAATGCGAACTCTCTTTTAAGAGAATCTATAGAAAAATTAATTCAAGCGATTAAAAAAAGATATGATAATGAGTGTCGAAAGCAAGGTCAAATTAGTGGATCTGTTAATTGGCGAGATATAAATCAGGCTGATAATTTTGCTAAGGATGCAAAGCACAATGCAGAATATTCTATGAATAACTTAGAAAATGCAGCGCACTATTTTCAATATAATTACTCAGTTAAAAAAGAAGCTCAAAGGTTATTAGAAGAAATTCAAAAAAAATTCTCACAAATGGGTATTTAATAAGTAATATTTAAATATTTTAAGTGTGTAATACATATATTAGTTCATTGCTAATATATGTATTTATAAATTAATGTCAAAAACATTATGGGATACTTTCAATAAAATGGAAGAGTATGGAGTATATATGACAAAGAATTTAAAGTATTAGACAAAGAATTTACTTGGCATTTTTAGCTAAAATACTTAATTCTTCAAGTATTCTTATTTTAAGAACACTATTATTAAATATTCGTTCAGAAAAATTAAAGCCAAATATATAAGCAGGTTCTAAGCAAGAAGAAGATTTAAATAAAAAAATAAAAAACACACTATTTAATGATTTAAGAAATTTGATAGAAACAGTTAATGTATATAAAGAAAAGTATACAAAAAGAATGTAAGAAGAACTTGAGGAGTAATATGAAATATTGGCTTTCAAAGAATGGATTTTAGCAAACTAAAAATTCAGAAAAGATATCCGACAATTCTAAAAGATCTGTAAAATATAGAAGACATACTTATATCAATTTAAGTGCTGTTGATATAAATGAATTAAAAGAATTCTAAAATATTAGAATTTTGGCAAATTTAAAGGCATTTACTACAAAAAAATTGTTTTATTTTATTAGATTGTCAAAATGATAAAAATCTTATAAAAAGAGATGCCAATAAGATTAAATCTCATGTAAACTTTTAATTTGTTAAAACCTAAATCAGCTTGTTTTTCTCGCCTTAAGTTTTTCTTAAAAATTAATTACTACAGTATTCTATACATCTATTTGCGATTTATGTGCTCTCTACCAGAGCTAATGGATAGCTTAACCCTTTAAAAAAGCATGCAGCCTTGCGATTTTAAAGGTGTTATTGATTTTAAAAAGACAAAATATGCAAGATTTTTCTTGCTAAAAGGTAACAAAATTAATCAAATAATGAGAGTTGTTGGGGAGGGCATAAGCAATGAGGATTTTTTAACTTACTTGAAGCCCGAACTTCTTGATTCATGCTATTGCTATTTACAATAAAATTCATTTAATTCTATTGATGCTGCTGTTAGCTCAGAGCATCAAATTATAGTATACTTTATCTAAAATAGTAATTAAAATTTCTATTTTTTAAACTCTCTGCTTATAAATAAAGCACTAATAATACAAAAATAGAAATAATTATTTTTCATCTATGTCATGGCCAAGACGATTGCAAGCTTCTGTTATAGTTTCAACAGCTTCGCTTAATAATTTCAATGGCTCACTAAATTGTTTTGATTCACTTTTGGCGCTATCCTGTAGTAACTCGCCAGAAACACCATTTCCGTTGTGCTTAACATCACTAAGTGATTTATCTATATCTTTCATTAACTCATTTATACATTTCTTAACCAAATCTTTTTCTCTTGTCTTGGGATAAGAATCCATGCATATTCCAGAATAACCATACTCATTCTTCTCTTTACTAGTAAACTCGTCTATCACTTTCTTTATTTTATCATAGATACTGCCACCACTATTAAAATCAATATCATTACTATTTATTTTTGGTACTACCCCTAATATCTTATCTAACAAGCGGATTTTATCTATCCCGGTTTTCATATTATCTTTAAGAGTCTCTGAAGCACTATATCCTGAATCTATTAATGACTTTACAGCTGCATCGATCTTTTCAGCTGATTCCCTAATTTCTCTTACAAGTGATGGGGCATTTTCCAATGCTATCTTATTATTCTTCCTTTTACTTAAAACTTTATCTTTAGATTCCTTGGCAGAAATCTTAACCTTTTCAGCCATATCTTTAAGGTTGTCCTTGCTTAAGATCTTAACTTCCATCTTAGATTCAAGCATCCCTTTTACACCCACAATCTCAGAATTCGATTGATCACCCTTTCTCATAGTGTCATTTAAATTTAAATACCATAATTTACAAGACATTATGAAAAAGATATTAAATAAATATAAATATATTTTCATATTTAAACCTCTCTTTATATGAGAAATTTACATCATTTTATTAAGATTGCTACTTATCCAACATTTATTCTTTCTAAAATTATCTATTTTAGTCATTAATGTAAATTAAAATAATCTACCAAACACTTTAAATTTTTTTTAAAAAATAATAGCTATGGTTTTTAGACTATAATGGCAATCCATTTTATAGCGCTCAATAGCTGACATGATGGCTAAAATTAGGATTTTTTAAAAAGAGTATCTTTTTATTTGCTTTGTTATATTTGTTTAGCAGATATTTATTAAGAAACTAAAGGCATTTGCCTTGTACAAAAAATTGTAGTGTATTTGGATATTTCAACTACCACGATTTATACTTATATATCACCTAATATAAAAAAGAGACCAAAAAATTAATATTTTTCAATTCTATTGACAATATTGATAATATAATTTATATATTTCAAGCAAAGATAAAGCTTTAAATACAAATTTTATAAAAATAAAAAGGGATCTTGTTAAAATGAGTTTTAAAGAAAAAATAGAAGAAATAAGTATGAAAATAGAAATCCATAAGGATATTATTAAAAACGAAGCTGAAACAAAACAATTTTTTATTAATCCATTTTTAGATGCATTAGAATATTGCCACACCGATCCTTCATGCGTTAAAGTTGAAGTTGCAATTGGTAATGTTAAAAATGAAAAAAAAGCTGACTATGTTCTTTATTCAAAAGACAAAAAGCCTACTATTTTATTAGAAGCTAAGAATTGTAAGGAAAATCTTGAAAATTATTTAAGTCAATTATCAGATTATTTTTATAATCTTCGTTTCAATAAATATGAAATTGAATTTGGCATACTAACAAATGGCATAGAATATAGATTCTATACTGATTTAGATAAAGATAATATTCTAGACAAAGAACCTTTTTCAATTATTAATTTAGAGAAATTAACAATTGAAGATTTTGAATGTCTTAAAAGGTTTTCTAGAAATTCTTTAAATATTGAAGAAACTAGATCTTTTGCATTAGAAAAAAAATATACATACAGACTTTTGGTTTATTTAAAAAAAGAAATAAAAAACATAAGTGATGATTTTCTTGATTTTTTTAAAACTAAAATTGGTTTTAAAAAAACATATTCAGATGAAGTATGCAAAAACATTATTAAAAATACTTTTAACATCTTTAATGAAAAAGGCGATGTGCTAATAAACAATAAAAAAAATAATAAAGAATTTACTAGATATAGTAGTAATAGCAACAATATTAAAACTGAAAATTTAAAAAATTTTGAAAGACTACCCTCTAATATAAAATCAATATATCAAAAATTAGAAAGGTTTATTTTTGATTTAAATCCCAGCGAAATTGAAAAAGTTGAAAACAAGCATTATACCTCATTTAAGGTATATGATAAGAATTTTGCAGATTTTGCTTTCAAAGTAAGTAAAATAAATATTACTATTACTCTAAATCAGATAACCCTAAAAGAGGGTTTTACCAAAGATGTTAGTAATATTGGCAAGCTTGGTAATGGGAATATTCAGATTTCTTGCAAAGAAAATTCTAACCCTGAAGAAATCAAAAGTCTTATTAAACAAAGTTATAATAATATAGTTTCAAAACATAGCAAAATACATTAAATAATCATTAATTTAAATATATTTAAATCTAGGCTCTCAATAGTTAAATTTTCATTCCTATCAAACATCTATTGCTATCTTTTTTTTATATTTCTTTTTTGGTTATTTGTTTATTTTAAATTACTAAAATCTGTATTAAATCTTAAACTAATTTTTTGTTTTTTTGAGTTTACTAGAACAATCAAATCAATTTGATTGTTCTAGTTCAAAAAGCCGTTTATATATTCTTAACTTCATAACGAAAAAAAGCAAGTATTTACTTTGCTCCTTTTTAGGATTATATTTTTTACTTTTATGATACATAATATAATGTTCTTGTATATAAATCTTATTATGAAATATTTTTTTTATAGTATTTTTATCATCTAGTAATCTCATTTTAAATATTCTTATTAATACAAAATTCTACTCTTCTTAATCATAACTTCTTTTTATCATATTAGGTGGTAGGTATATAAGTATAAATCGCGGTAGTTGAAATATCTAAATACACTACAATTTTCTATGCAAGGCAAATGTCTTTAGTTTTTGATAAATATCTGCTTTTTTATATGATTTCTACTAGCACTACATTCTATATCAGTCCAGTTAGCAGATTAAAATATTCTCATGCCAGTATTAAAAGCAAATTCAATTAAAAGCCTATTTCTATAAAAAATTTTATACCTTTTATTAAATTAACCAAGTAACAGCCTTGTTTTTTCTCTAGCTAATACTTTTGATAACTCTCTCTTTCTTTTCTTCCCCCTTCTATTACTTTTTCTGATATTCAAGTTTTAATTGAAATTCAAGCCTTTAAAGGTGAAAGCAAAAGTCGTTACTAAAATAATAAAACAATTTTCATTGTATCGTTTTTTATTGAAACTATTCTTAAAATAGCAAAATAAGTTGGTGAAAAAATTATTCTTATCAGGATGATTAAAAAAATTAATAAAGAATTTATTAACAATTCTAAATTTTACTAAATGTTTAAACATATTTGTATAATATATTTTTTATCATCTATTTCTTCAATTCTAGAAAAAGCAGTTCTTTTTTTATTTCTTTATTTACAAGGCATTTCTAAAATTTATATATTCTTTAAAACCACTTATCTTAATGCTAAAATTATTTTGTTTCTTAGTTTTTGACATCTTTATCCACAAAAACTTTTTCGTATTTAAATACATTTTTATAACTATAAACATTTTTTCTTTAAATTTTTAAAAGGGTTTTGTAAAAAGCTAAAAGATACAGGGGGGATAATATATAAATGGATAGAAAAAAATCAAATATCATGACAATAGCAAATCTTAAGGGAGGTGTTGGTAAAAGTACTTTATAAATACTATTTTCTTATGTGTTAAGGGGTTTAAGGTAAAAAAGTGTTACTTATTGACATGGATTCATAAAGTGCTTTAACTTTATATTTTAGAAAATATATTTTTAATTTTTATAAAAATAATATCTATAATTTATTAAGCTTTTGTTTAGATAAAAATGCTTTAAGCTATAATTTTGATTATATTTTAACTTGACACGCCCCTCAGGTTTAGTTTTTTAAAAAAATGCATTTAATACTAGATATTGGCTTTGAGCTTTTTAGAGTATCTGTTTTTTGTCTTATATTTCATTTACACCTTGCTCTATAATATACTCATTTTGAATGGGACATGGAAAAATACAATATACCAACTAAAAATTTTATAATTCAATTTTTAATTCAATACTAAACATATTATAAAAAGGAGTATCTTTAAGATTTATCTTTTTATTAAATTCTAATATATTTGTCATTTTTAAAGAACATCCTTTAATAATCAAAAAATTATTGTCAAAATAGAATTGTAAAGAATTAGTATTTAAATTGGTTTTTAAGGAAATCGTTGTTTGCAATAATTCACGAATCCATGTTAGTTTAATCCCAGATCCCAAAAAATAATTATTATTTTTTGAATAACTCTCAAATACTATTGATAAATCATTAAAAACATCATTTTCAATATTAATATAATATCTAAGGCCAAGCAAAAATCTATTGTCATCATCATCAAATTTATAATTTTTAGACCAAAGCAGGTCTTGTCTTACTGTAGAGTAAAAAAATATTCCACTAAAAACTTCAAATAAAAAATCAAAAATAATATTGATATCAAAAGTTTTATTTTCAATATTAAATGGGAATTCAACCATTGCAAGCAAATCTATTTCATCAAAAGAAGCTTGAAAATAAAGCCAGGGGGATAAATATTTAGGAAACAAAAATTTATTTAAGCTTTCTTTGTCGAACATAGAACCCAAAGAGATAGAATAATTGGAAATAAAATAATAAAACTCAAAAAACCACTCTGGTTCTATTGTGGTCCTTTTTAAAACAATATTTTCAATTAGTCCATTTCCCAAATAATAATTTTGCTTACCTGATTTAAAAATAAAATCATTAAAGCTTAAATTGAAGAATAATTTATTAAAACTAAAATATTGATCATTATTTTGTACAATAAAAGAAGGAGCAAAGCCAAATTCTAATACTTTATAGTTTAATAAAAATCCCAAATAAGCTTCATTTGAGAATTGCAAAGCCCCTGTGCCAAAAAAATCTTTTTTATCTTCATCGGGGAATAATAAAGAAAATTTTGTTTTTAATCCTAAATGTTCCTTAAAAACCAAAGAAGATTCAGAAAACAAAAAATTAGGAAAAGTCAAAAAAAGAATTAAAAAAAAAATTTTAAAAAATCCCACTATTAACTATCCCACACATACTCTCAATTCACATAACTTAAATATATGTCAAATATTCTATTAAATCCTTTTAAACTAAAAATAGAGTTGTTTAGACTCGTACTAATAATATCTTCTACATAAATTTTTGTACTAGAATCGTTAAAAGCTTTATCTTCAATTTCAAAATAAACAAAAGCATCGATTCCTTTAATATTTCCTTTTCTATAAATTACTTCTTTTAAAGTTTTAAATTCTTTGTCTTTGTGTAAAGTTTTAAAATCATTTTTATTAATTTTTAATAAATCTACAAATGGATAGATTGATTTCTCTTTTGATTGAAATTCAAACCTATTGCCTTCGGCTTTTAATAAAACGAAATCTGTATTAAAATTTAAACCCAAAATATCTTTAAGTTCAGATGCGCCCTTAACCTTATAGGATGCGCTTACCTTAATTGGAATCTTGGCTTGTCTTCCCAACATAAAATGCCCTTTATTCCTAATAGATAAAAAGGCAAAATCCGTTTTTGATCCCGACATATATATTAAACGTACATCTCTATTATCAATATTAATAATTCTTAGACCCACACTTTCTTCTAAATTATTTTTTACATTAATTTTAAAATTCATCTTGAAAGCATAAATTCCGCTTTTTAATTGGGGATAATACAGGTTTTCAAATTCTTTTATTAAACTTTTTTCATCTCCAGCATTTAATAAATTTAAAACACAAAAATTAAAAACAATTACAAAAATTTTAAGCATCGTTCATCACCTCTACTACCGACTTTTTACTTGCTTTGCTAAATGGTAAAATAGAAGAAAAAATAGCAAGGACTAACATGAAGATTGAAACATATATTATATCACTAGCATAATAAAATATGTTGATATAATATGTTTCTGAATAACCCGGAGGAGTAAAACTAATTTTTTGAAACTGTATAAAAAGTTTAGCAAAATAAGCCAATACCACCCCTATACCGATATTTATGACAGAAATAATGACAATTTCTAAAAATAGAGAGTAAAAAAGTTCCAATTTGGTTAAACCAATTGCTCTTAATGTGCCAAGTTCTCTAGTGCGCTCAATGCTTAATGCTGTCATTATTTGGAAAAATGCAATAAATATAAGAAGAGATACTAAAACCAATATGAACATAAATGTTGTTCTAGTCATTCCTAAAACAGATTTAAAGTAAGGATTAATCTCAAACCAGTCATTATAATCAAATGCAATCCCTTTATTTTTTTTAAGATTATCTAATTTTTTTTTAAAAGTTTCTAAAGTAGAATTTTTCTTTAAAAACACTTGGATTACGTGTGCTCCACCCTCAAATGCAAACAAGTCTTTTAAAGTCTTAATAGTAGTAATTGCAAAAATATTATCTGCTGTTGAAAATGGGAATTTTACAATTCCAGCAACTTTAATATTTTGAAAATTCAAACCTTTGCCGAGCAAATTTGTCATTAGTGTAAGATCAGAATTGTTTTCCATTATTTTTTCTATACCAAATGAAGCCGCTAAATTACTCCCAAGTAAAAACTCACCCCCATTAGAATCATTAAAAATAGGATCGCCTTCTAATAAAGATAGACCGCTTGTAATTATGTCTGGGTCTTCATAGGCAAATGCAAAAACTGGGTTACTTGTCGAAGAATTTCCAAGAAGCCCATCAAAATTGACTATTAAATTAGTGGATTGTAATTCATCATAACCAACTATTTCATTTCGTATAAGATTGATATCCTTTTCTTCAAGCAACAACTCGTTCTTAAGACTACTAAATTTAGGATTAAAATAGTTTTCTTTAGCAATTTGAATATGACCAGTTGAACTGACAAAGTTCTTTTCCATCCCTTCTCTACTAAAATTCATATATCCAACAAAAACCAATAAAAATACTACAGAACTTGCTAGAAGCAAAGACAATAAGATTGTACGCCTTAAATCTCTAAAAATATTGTAAAACGCCAATTTAAACACATTCACCCCCTACTAAAGACAGCACCCCATCTTCTATTCTGTAAAGTTTATTAGCCAAATTTTTTAAATTGTAATCATGAGAAACAAAAATTCCAATTGCATTCTTATCTTTAAGATATTTTTGTATTGAAGTATAGACAAAAATGGCTGTTTCTTTGTCCAAATGACTAGTTATTTCATCTCCAATTATTAATTTGGGATCATAAACAAAAGCCCTTGCTATTCCTATTCTTTGCCTTTGTCCCCCAGACATATATTTAGGCTTTTTATTAACAAACTTTGAAAGTTTAAAAAATTCTATTAATTCTTCTGTTTTAGACTTTAATTGCTTGGCACTTTTTCTTGAAAATCTTAGGGGCAATGAAATGTTATCAAATCCTGTAAGACTTGGAATAAGCTCAAAATGTTGAAAGATTAACCCGATATTATATCTTCTAAATAAAGTTCTATTCTTTTCATTCATAGAACTTAAAAGAGTTGAGTTGAAACGTATCTCTCCTGTATCAAGTGAATCTATCCCAGAAAGCAAATTCATTAAAGTTGTCTTGCCACTCCCTGTAGGACCTGAAATCCAAACCATATCCCTCGATTTTAAACTAAGTGAGATATCCTTATTTGCATTAACAATTTCCTGTCCAATTTTGTATTTTTTATTAACCAATTTTAAATCTAGACTAATATTTTCCACAAAACCTCCTATTTTTTAAATTCAATTGTACAGTTTAAAAAATTTTTCAAAATGATATCACTCAAAAATTATTGAACTTAATAAAAACCCTAATGATAACTTTTTATCCTGATTAATACCAACTTTAAAGACAAAAGGTACTTCCTTAAACAACTTATAACCCATCCCAAAGCCCAAAATATAAAGAAATTTTCCTTTATCTAAAAGGAAATCTTCTTTCATACCATATCCAATATCTAAAGACAATACTAAAAATAAATCAGAAGCAAGATTTCTCAATGCTTCAAGGAAAAATAATCTATATTCTAATCCAAAATTAGAAACAACGTTAAAATAAAGACTATCTTGATCCATTTTAGGAATAGTCAAAGCATAAAAATTTAAAGCATTATAATCAAATCCGGTTTCAAAGATAGAAGACTTTTTAAAATCGCCCGCCATTCCAAAATCGGCCTTAAATCCCAATTCTCCAAAAGGAATAGAAATAAGATATTTTAAATTCCAATGTACTCTATAAAACTGATCATTATTGTCTGGTAAATACTTATATAAAAAAGATGTTCTAATATCTGCTCTCTGAAATTCTGAATAATAAATTGGAAGTAAAATTGCAACCATGTTTTCCAAGGTCAAAGCATTATGATATGACCTACCAACACTAACTTCTGCTTCTTTGATTAAATGATTTATCAACCCCGATCTAAATCTATTTTCAAGTCTTAAATAATCAAAATTATAACCAATCTCAAAATTACCAACATGTTCAATATTTTTAGAATTAAAAATAAACGGGATTCTGATCTCATAAAACACCTTGGAAAAAAATTTCCTAAAATCATAAGCAAGCCCATAACCAAATAAAAACATTTTAGAATAATCAGTTCCCAATCTAAAAAAAGGTGAAATTTTTGAATCATTCTCCTTAATGTTTAAAATAAAATCAAAATTATTTTCAAAATTATTTGGAACACTAAGATAATCAAGATGAAATTCAAAATCTACTCCACGTATTACAAAATCACTTAGTTCATCCTCTAGCTCATTTGCAAATATGCCAAAACAGGTAAATATTAAAAACAAAAACTTTTTCATGAATACCTTAAATCTTTATTGAAATTAAATTCAAAATCATTTCTAGTAATAAAAAGAATTACCCTCTTTTAATTTTTCAATTGCCAATACAGCCATATTCCCATTGGGAAATATGGCCCGGGCTTTTTTTAAACATTCAATTGCTTCTAATCTTCTATTAATACGAATTAAAAAAGAACTTTTTACCAATTCTTTCAAATATTTTAGTCTAGAATCAAGATTACTGCTTTCTGCTTTATCAATATAGCTTTTTGCCAATAGAATTTTATAAAAATCTCTATTTGACGCTCTAACTGTATATAAAATAGATAAAGGAATGAAAACTTTAACGTTATTGCTATCTGCTTTTAAAGACTCTTCTAAATGTCTCTTGGCATTAACAAAATAAGAATACAATCTGTTTCTATCATGGGGTATTAAATTTATAGCAAGCTCTCCCAATGCCCTAAAATAATCCGATGGAACATTTTCTTTTAAGGAAATTTTAAAAGCATAATTATAATTTTGAATTAGTTTTTTAATCAAATCATTGTATTTATGTGGATCATTAATTAAGTAAGAAACGTCACACAAAACCAAGGACATAAGTAAATTCAAGTAATTATATTGAACGCTTTCCCTTCTATATTTCAGTAAAATATTGTTTTCTATGCTTTTAAGTTCGTTTTTAAAAATTTTATCGGGTGCAAAAAAATCAAACTCAAAATTACCGGAACAATATTTAGTATGAATACTTTCTATTTTATCTATGTATGCTTTTACATCTTTTTCAAAAGAAAATAAACTAATGTTTGCCAAAAAAATTAACAATAACTTTAACATACAAAAATTAACTTATAAATCTTAAATAAGTTATATTAACCTCTTATTTAACTAATTTTTTATAGGAAAATCCATAAACAAATTTCCACCCTTGTTTTGCTCTAGAACCATTTTGTGAAAAGCTCCGTTAGGAAATATTTCTTCAGCTCTAAGTATATATTTAAGGCTTTCTTTTTCATTTTTAAGTAGAAAATATGCTTGGCTTATCCATATATTTGCAAAATATTTTTCTACATCAGTTTGACCATGTTTAAATCCTAATTGAGCAAATAGTAAAGTTTTATTTGGGTCTCCTCCCGCAATCCTTGGAGCATATAAATACCAACTTGCAATAGAAGTATTAGCAAATGAGTTTTTACTATTAATTTTTAAAGACTTTTCAAAATATTTTCTAGTCTCATTTGCAAGCTTACTTAAAGCTGCACCACCAGCATACCTCAAGAGCATTAAATTAACATCTCCTAAAATCCTATAAACATCACTTTGAATGCTTTTCTCTAAACCTTTAAAATCTATTGATGCAATTAGCTCTAAAAGAGATTTTTTAGTAGATTTTAAAACAGAATAACTTTTAGAAGAATTCTTTCTTCCTTCTTTATTCTGAAGGAATCTGGCAATTTGGTAATCAATAAGATTAATAAAATATAGCTTGATACCAGAACTCATTTCACCTAATGTCTCTTTAAACTTATTAAGTCTATATATATAGGCATCTTCATCATTTTTTTTTAACAATTCTTCAATTTTGCCCGAATAATAGCCTTCTAATATGCCATAAAATTCTCTATTTGAAACATTAAATGAATATATATAACCAACACTAATAGCTAATAATAAAAAACAATGACTAATTCCTTTCATAATTACTCCATTAAAAATTTAGCTCAATAAATTATACTTTTAAGGAAATAAAAAAAATAAATTCAATACTGCATATTTATTTCTAAAATTTGCTCTTAAATATTGGTCAAAATTAGTCAACACATTATCGTAAACAGTAATTTTATAAAACATTCATTTCTTTGATTATTTGAGAAATATAATTTTATAAAATTTATATGTTTAATACAAAAACAAATATACGCAAACAAATACCTAGTTTATATTGGCCCACAAATAAACTTAAATCACAAAAGAATTACTTCTCTTTCTACATTCCACAAAAAAATCTAAGATAAAATATTTATGATATAGATATTAAATAATTATTATATTATTATGCCTATATGCATCTATAGGCAAAGATATTGAAAAATAAAAATTTCAATTATTTTTATGCAAAGTAAACAGTTTTGAGACTAGATTTATTTATATAAATTTGCTTTGCACTTTTTAAAGCGCAATTATACTAAATAACAATAATATATATTATTGTTATTTAGTATAATTGCGCTTTAAAA
>NZ_QBLM01000007.1 GCF_008828755.2 [Borrelia] turdi
AGCTTCTTGATGATCTTCTACTGTCTTTATTTTACTTTCAGCCTCACTAGCCTATTTTATAGCTTTCTTATACTCTTCTATTGTATCTTCTAAATCTTTTTTGTTATAAACAGAAACAGCTTTTTTAGCACATTGTTAAGATTAGAATATTCTTTGTCTAGATTTAATGTTTTTAATGCATCAAGGGCTTGACTATGCTCTTTCAGAAGGCTCTTTGCTAAAACACCCAATACTATAATTGTTACAACCAGTATAGGTATTAATAGTATTATAAGATTTTGTATATTTGTTATAAATAGTATCTAAATTACATCGATATGTTATAGTTTTTTAAAAAAAATCATTAAGCTTATCCCTGTCTTATTTAGTTAATTTAGCATCCTTTTCTCCTTGCTTTTCTGAACTAGCATTTAGTATCAGAATCATCAGTAAGCATAGCAAAGCTACTATCATGAACATCAACTTGAGCTAAAGCAGCTTCACCACCTATAACATTATTTTTATTTCCCTCTTATTGTCCCGAAGCAACTGAACCTGGATTACTAATATTGCTAGTAGTGTCAAACAAGGAAACTCCTTCTTTACTTGTGATTTTTTTTCCAAAAAACTTGCAAAATACAAACATTATTATTGCTAGTAGTAAAATATACATATTGATTCTTATCATTAAGCCCCCCCTTTTTATTTGGTTATTTTACAAAATATTATTTATATTACATATTCTAAACTTAGAAAAGTTTCTAAGAAATTTGTGAAGTCTGATTGTACGTTTGCAGAAGAAAATTATCTTATATGGCTATTTAGTGTTTTATGATTTAATCAATATAATAGCTAATTAAGTTAATAGAGAAGATGTAAGTGCAGTATCTTAGTAAACAAACTAAATAATAAGATGTTGTTTAAATTAACAAAATAGTATTAAGAAGGTGATGAGGAGCAGAGTTTGATTTAGTTGCTACTTAATTTATAGATTTTCAATAAAGATAAAAGCAGTAAAGTTGATTAAACTGTTATGGTATATTATTTAAATATGTATAGGTTATAAAATGAGATTAATAGTTAAGGTTTTAATTATAATTAGTTTAATTAGTGGCAATTTTATGTTGTGTAAGCTATATGAAAAATTAGTAGATAAAAAAGAAGAGCCTTTAGATAATAAAAGGGAATATTTGAAGAAAAATAAATTAATTGTGGGGTCTACTGATAATGTAGAAACCGATATTTTAACTACTTATTATGTACAAGATAGTGATAGAGGTAAGCGTAGGATTAGGAGTGCAATTGAAGGGGGGAAAAGCGGCCAAAAAGGAAATATATTAGAAAAGCAAATAAGCAAGGACATAAATATGAGGTTTTCAGTTGATAGTAGATCAACTAGCAGTGAGAATGCTAGTTATAATTATTCTGAACAAGTTGCTAATAAAGCTAAGGAAGCTGAGAATATTGAGAATAAAGCCTCTTTTTATATAACAGAGACTGATAAAATGACAGCTAGTTTAAATAAGATAAGGCCAGAGCTTGATGCAATAAAAACTAAGATTGATACTGCTGAATCTGATCTTCAAAAAGCAAGAAAAAAATCTAGGATTAGTGAATCTAAGAGAAAATTATTGCCTGACCTACACAAAGCAATTGTTAAGGCTAAAAATAGTAGGGATTATGCTGACAAAGCATGTTATAGTGATGTAGTTAGTGTATTAAAAATTGTCAGGGATGGTTTTGAAAATATAAAGAGAAGGGCAGTTTGATGCTTTAGGAGAAACCAAAGATGGCAGCTCTTCTATGGCATATTATGATTATTCTTACTTTTATTATTGGATAGAAAAAGCCAGAGAAACAATGAATAATGCAGAAAGCATGTTTAAGAATGCCAAAAAGTATCAATAAGATCTTAAAGCTAAGATGGATCAAGTAAATAAAGAGTTTGCTCACTTGGAAGAAAAAATATTAAATTTGGGAAAAACATGAATCTAAGTAGTAGAATAGAGGTATAGATTTAACCAAAATGAAAGCCTTCTAGGGGGAAGAAAGGGGTTTATATTATAGCTCTCTGCTATTCTCTTGGTCATGTCTAGTATACTAAAAATCAATACAAAACACATATAATATAATACTTAAATATTATCTATAAATACTAATTGGGGAAAATTTTTATTTTCAACAAAAGCACAAAAAGATTTTATTATGACCAATTGATATATTAGGGAGTATAACATGTATGAATAATTTAGCGTATAAATTAAATACCAGAATATAAATATATAAATAAGGCCTTTTATTGATTAAGGGGTTTAAAGAGGGGATAATAGATTCTTTTTTATTGTTAAATCTCGTGTGTAATGGGAATCTACCAAACAAAAAAAATTTTATAGAATAAATTCCAATGAATTTATTCTAATCAGTGAATATCTTGTCAATTCTTTTAGCAATAATCATCAATTACTTAGAATTTATTATGGTTTCTGGAATTCCTAAAACACTATTGGCATATCTATTTTTGTGCAAAACCGTAATATTATCACTGCATTTATCAAGCTTGTTTCTCAAAAAACTAAAACCAATATTACAATTAAATCTAAAACACTCTTGACTACTTATTCCTGATAATTTTTTACCTATCTTGCTTAATTTACTTTTTTCTTTAATGGAAGAGAATTTTTCCTCGAATACTTCACCCCCAATAAAACTTTATTGATTAACACGCAACATTTTGGATTCTCCATTTATACCGTTATCTATATTGTCTTGTGGATTATTGTTTTCATTTGAAACATTTATCATATTTTACCTTCAGCATCTATTATTTTTATATATAATTATATAAAAAAACTACTTTTGTCAACTTTCCTACAAAAATTGTTAACCAATTAAGTATTTCAATTTTATAAAAATGAATTGTATATTATTTTTATTATTTTCCGCCCTGTAAATATCTCATAAACAGGGCGTTTAAAATTAGGCCCAGAATTGCCGCTGTTAATATCATAAAATGTACCCGACTGTTCCCTATATTGAGATCTCTTCTCAAATTCTTTTCAAATTCTTTACTTTATTATCTATCTTAATATCTAAATTAGATATGTCTTTTTGCAAATTCTTTGCTTCATTTTTAATCTTATTAGTAATTTCACTTTTTACATTATTTATCTTAGTATCTAAATTCTTTTCCACATTATCTATCTTAACGTCTAAATTAGATATATCTTTTCGTAAATTTTTCTCTCTACATCAATCAATTTCTCTTTTAAATATTCAAAGTTGTAATTATCATTATGAATAAAAACAAAATCTATTGCCTCTTCGCTAAACCCAATATTTAAAAATTCATTTTTTATACTTTCTATATTGTATGTTCTATGCGCTAAATTGTTCATAACATCCTTTTATTATTCTTCTAATTGTTTATATTTTTTAAAAAGTTTATTAAGAAAATCTTTTTGATTTTCAAAAATCTCATCCATCATAAAATTTGTAAATTTGGCATGTTTTTTATAAAAATTATAGCTTTCTTGTTTTTTAAGCTGAAATCTTAGGGGCTTTATCCAATTTTGTTTGGATTTCTTTATTATTATGTTTTCTTTATTTCTTAGTACAAAAAGAGTTTGTCTAAATCCATTTTGTACTAAAAATTCTTCCTCTATTATTCCCTCTTCTATAGCATTAGCAATTCTTAAATAATCATAAGCCTGAGTTTTTGCCAATTTATAGTCTTTTGTAAAATCTTCAAAACTTTTATATCCGTCTAGTTTGTAATATTCATTATCTTTAATCTCTTTTAAAATTTTCATTGTCTCTAATCTAGAACAAATTTCAGATTTAACATTTATTGTTAATTGAGATTTTAACGATTTATACCTAACTATAACATCGTTATCGGTAGATAAATTTCTTTTATTTAGTTGTATATTCATATACAAATCACCTCATATTTTTTTCCGGCACCGGAATTTTTTTCTACAAAGAACACCTTTTTATATACGCCATCCAAAAGATGGTGTAACTTGCATCTTATTTAAAAAACATTCAAGAATTTTTTTATACTCACAAACATAATCTTTATCTAAATCAAATTCATCATTTTCTGCTATTCTCCTATTTAAATCTTCTCTTTCAGATATAATCCCTAAATAATCCTCTCTCAATTTTAAAATGTCTAGCAGTTGTTTATGGGTATTGTTTTTTTTAAATCGTGTTACCAATATAAAAATTGGAGCATTTGTTCCTATTTTCCTTAAATAAAACTCTAAAAGATCTAAACTTTCAACTGCCCATTTTTCAGCGGTTATCGGTACTAAAATATATTGACTACTTACTAAAGCGTTTGTTAAAGTAAAGTCTAAACTTGGTGGAGTATCTATTATTATATAATCATAGTTGTCTTGTATAGATTCTAACTTCTTTTTTAATCTTAATTCCTTAAATGGAATTGATTCTTGATTAAATTTGTGCAAACTTAAATAACTGGGGATTAAATCTAAATTATTATTAATATTGATAATAACACTTCTTATTTCTAAAGAACCCTCTCTTAATATTTCATATATATTAAACTTTTCCAAATTAATATTTTTATTTTGTATATTATTGAAATAAAAACTAGTTATTGATGCTTGAGTATCTATATCTATTAGAAGAATTTTTTTTGATTTTGATAAAAGGGTGGCAAGAATTATTGAAGTTGTGCTTTTGCCTACACCGCCCTTAAGACTGGCAATTGTTATTATTTTAGGTTTTTTAGTATCCATTTTGTTAACGGTCCTTGTTCTGGATATTTTTTTCCATAAAATTCATATACTTTTTGCTCTAAATCTGTAAACATACTAAATAATATTTTATTGTAGTGGTTATTTATTCTTTTTTTATCTAACAAGCGATATAATCCCTTAAAGTAACAAAAGACACTTCCCGCTTTAAATCTAAACTCTATATAATATGCCCTTGCAAATCCATAAGATTTTCTATTTCCGTTTACTTCATACTTTATAATAGCCTTTTTTATTGGTTTTCTGAACCCGTAAAAAATTCCAATAAACTTATCCCCTTCTTTAATAGGATATAAATGTGTTTCTTCAACAATTCTTTCTCCATTAAATAATGCTCTTAATGACAATCTAAATTCATGTTTTTTCTCACAAACTCCAAACTTATAAATGTCCATCATTATTTTTGTATGATACATTGCTTTACCATTTTCTTTTTCACTCAAAATAAATCGTTCTTTATTTTGACATTCAACTTTACATTTTCCTTTTTTTACAAGTTCTGATGCAATTTCCATATTAAATCCTCATACAACTTCTTTTAACATTAAAGAACTATTATCATTTTTTATTATTTCTAATAATTCATAATTATATAAATCAAATACTTTATTATATTCTAATTTCTTTTTGCTATTCAAATAAGTTTTTATAATTGGCTTTAGAAATTCAATATTTGTCTTTTCTTTTAGTTGTTCAATGAGTATATTGAAAATGTTTGTCTTTATATTCTCGTAATTTTTTTGTGAATTTTCTTTTTTCAATTCGATTGATTTTTCTAATTTGCACGTTATTTTGTTTAAATCGCTATATTTTTGATGTTCAATAATAAAATGTGGCTTGTTTTTGTAATTTTCATATATTTTTTTAAATTTTATTTCCAATTGTTCTAGATTGCATCCCTTTTCCCCTAATTGTTTTTTAGTATTATCTAAAATTTCTTTTAATTTGTTTTGTTTATCTTTAAAGTAAGATTTATTTAAAGAACTATATTTACTTTTTGTAAACCTGTTTTCATGCTTTTTTACGGTTTTAAATATTTTAATTGCCAAATCTACACTAATATCTAATTTTAATAAATTTGAAAGAGTTTTTTTATCGAAAAAGTTACATTTATTAAAATATTTTAGTTTTTTATATTTTTCTATTTTATTAGATTTTTTTTCTTCTTTTATATTATTTTTATTATATAAACACTTTCCCAACCCTACATTACCCTTTTTTGGAGATTTGCCTTTAAGGTAGTTATTCACTCTCGATTTAAATCGAGAGTGTTTTTTTTCTTGAAAGTATTGGTTTATCTTAAAGTAGCATTCATTTTTTTTATAATTAAGGTGATAGTAAATTTCAGTTCCAAAATTTACCCCCAAATGTTTGTAGTAGTTAGTTGTTACCTTTATTTCTTTTTCTAATCTGTAAAGGTATTTTTGTAATGTTCTTAATGTAGTCGTAGCTTGCCCGTTTCTTTTTAGATTTTCATTAAAGTAATAGAGTATGTTTTGTTGTGTATATTTCTTATATTTGGTGTTTATGTAGTCTAGCGTTGAGATAAGAACTATTAATTTATGTTGTAATTTGTTGTAGCAATTTGGATTTTTTTTATTGATTGATATTGACATAATCATCAACCTCCATAATTTTGATTAATAATAACTAATAATATAATGCAAAATTTTGGTTTAAAAGTAAATACTTTTCTAAAAAAATATTAAATTAAATTATTAATCTTATTAATTAAATATACTTTTTTGTAATTTAGTAAAAGATAAATTGATTTTAGTTTTAAGTTAGACTATACTACAAATAACGTAGTTGTTTAAATATTGACATTTGCACCTACTATAATTTTGATAATTTGCAAAAAATAATAATATGGTGGGTACTTAACGAGATTCTTTGTAAAAAGAGTTTGGTTAAGTCCCACTTTTTTGTAAAAATTTTTGTAAAAAAAGTTTTTGATATATATAATTATTATTAATCAAAATTATGGAGGTTGACGGTTATACTACATACAACAAACAATAATCAAGAAAATATACAAAATAATATACAAACAAAAAAGAAGCTTCAGAAAAGATATGAAAACCTAAAAAATGAATTTACCAGGGATTGATAAAAATCTTAAAGGATATAGATATAAATACTAGGATTTCAATGATATAGTGGAAGAAATTGAAAACGTGATTAAAAATCACAATTTGGAGCTTTATTTTGAGCAATATTCAATATCTAAATTTATAGATGGTCAAAAGGAATATGTTATTAGGGCCATATTTTACAGTAAAAGCCTTAGATATGAGTAGCTGCCCTAGCTAGTTGTGGTACTGTATTTACATTTTAGATCCATTTTCATTGCTCCATTGTAAATTTTCTATAAGTATTTGTGTATTAAAAGAAAATTTATTATTTCAAAAGGTACGCTTTAGTTGCATATTTTAATATAAAAAGTGAAGTTGATACTGATGCGGGTTCCACTCACAATAATTGTGAAAACGGAAATTATATGCCCAACAAGCAAGTTGGCGTTAATCAAAATCAAGAACAAAAAAAGGAACAAAAACAAGAGATTAATCAAATTCAGAAAAATAACACTATCCAAAATCAGGAAAAAGATATTAAACAAAAACAAAGAAAAGATGGGTTTTATTATTGCAGTGTTTTTAAAGAAGCGTTGTCTAATATAAAAAACTGGGTAAATAGTCCTACAACAAAAGATGATATAAGCTCAATTATTCAATAAACTTTATTTAGAATATAGATCCCAATAATATTGATGATATCAAGAATTGAAGATAATTTAATTGCTCATTTTGAGGAAAATAGTGACTTTAAGAGTATAAACTATTGGGTGGAGATTATAAAAAACTATTTCAAAAAAAACAAATAATAGATTAAAGGATTTACAAGATTTTGAAAAGTTTATGGCGTTTAAGAGGACTACTTATGGTCCTATCCCGCTATTATTCTTTTGCACGTTAAAAGAAGATAAACAATTTGATTATATATTTGCAGTGTAGTAATACATCCCCACTTAGTAAAGCCCCTAAATAAGGGGACTGCTATATTTGCTATATTAATTAGTTGTCGCAAGTAGTAGTTGTTTGAGTTGCAAAATTATCTATACTGCCGCCAAGTGCTCCCTGAATTACAGCTTTAAAAGTGTTTTTTCTTCATCGTTTTTATTGTATTTATTAAGTTCACTTTTTATGTGATCAAGCGTAGATTTTATTTTATATTCATCATATCCTAAAAATTTATCAAATTATCCATCATCGGCTAAAGCGTTTTTAACCAGGCAAGTTGTGTTTTTTGATCTTCAGATAGTTTTTTTCTAAGCAATTCTTCTTTAGATTTAGGTTTTTCTGCATTGCTTAAATCACGTTTTTATGCTTTTTACTTCTTGGATATTATATTTTATTATTTTTATTAAAAGCATCTTTATTATTGGAATTACGGTTGTTTAGTAGAATAAAAAATAAACAAAGTAATATATTGATAATCTCCACTCTCCTCTCCTTTTTTTATTAGTAATGTTTAATTAACTAATTATTGCTACTAAATATTAGATAAACAATTATTATTGAATTTTTGTTTTTAAAAGGATTTTTTGAAAATGATAAATTATATTTTAGGGATTTTTGATAATTACTATTTGAAAAATCCAGTAATTAGTTATATAACAATAGCTGTATAGTCTTAGCATTTAAACCATCTATTTTGGTATCTAAATTCTTTTCTATAAAATTCATTTTAACAGCAAGTTCGCTTTTTACAGAATTTATCTTAGAAACAAGATTATCAAACTTTATACCAAATTGTTTTTCTAAATTTTCTAAATCCCTATATGTAAGTTCATTGTGATAATATCTTTTAGATAAATTTTGTACTATTAGTTATTCCATCCCCAATCTTATAAACCCATTGTATATTTGTTCTTCGGGTATACTTGCAGTATTTGTTAGCATGGTTTTTACAATATTTTCCTTTATAGCTTATTATACATTAGTTTGGTTTGCGGGGGTCTATTTATACATATAAAGTATTGAAGTATATTCTCTTGCAAGAAAACCTTTTTTGAAATTTACATTTTTAACTTATAATGTTAATTATAGACTTTTTGCCATAGGTTTTGTTTTTTAACTGTACTCTAAAAGTAGTTTATATTATGTCTTATTGAAGCTATAGAGCGCTCATCTTTTAGTATTGCTAAGTTTGGATAAGTATATGTTGGATAATTCGGATCATTAACCTTAGATTTTGTTTTAGTTAAGAATGTTATAAAATACATAACATAATTTGATAGTTTTGCCTCATATTTAGCTAAAGATTTTAGTGTTTGAATAATTGGAGGTTCTAGATCTTCTAGTAAACTAACAATGGTAGCATTACATAGTAGTAAAGTAATTAATAGTAGTTTGTTAATTTAAACATTTTCACCTATTTTGAGAGCGCTTACATATTCTTTCATGATTTTATTGCGCGTTGCTTTTAGTGAAGATATGATGCTTTTGCTTTTGCTTTTGCTTTTGTTGTTAGAAATAGCCTCTATTATCTCAATATTGCAATTCACGATGTCTTGTATTTCTTCAAATATTTTCATTGATTCGGTTGTTTCCATAGATTTTAGTGTTAATATGTATGTTTTGTAAAAAATATATTACCCCGCTTAAATATAAGAGGGCGGTTTTGGAGCCATGCTGTGTTTAGTTCTTATGTCTTCTATTTTTTAGTAATTGAAAAAATTAGTGTTCTTTATTAAATATGTACTATTAGTCTCTTCTGAATAGCTTAATACTTTCTTTGTCCTGTTTATGTTGGCCGTCTTAACTAAAGGCTGAAATAAAAATTAAAAGTGTTAAAAATACCATTTTATGGTAAGTATTTTTTATTTTCGCTTTATTCTCCTTATATAATTATATTAATACTATGATTATATAAAATAAATTATTTTTTTTAAAAAAAAATTAATTCATTATGATGAATGGTTTTTTATCAAAAAATTAAAAAGAATACTCCACCCTAAATATAAAAGTAATAAAAATAGACAAACTTTTAGAACCAATAATCAAAAAAACTCAATAAGAATAGAAAATGATTATATAAAGCTACCTAAAATAGGATTTATAAAATTAGCTCTACAGGAATATTAAAAGTAATTAACTTATTAAAAATGTAGTATCAGTAAAAGATACTGATGATAAATATTATATTTCAATAGCAGTTGAGTGCCTATATGCTAAAATAACGATAAAACATTAGTGTTAGGATAAATTTTGTATGTATAAGCTCTATTAGCACTTATTATTTTTTCTAATATAGAATAATAAATGAAATTATAATTTTTGTGGCTTATTTATTTGAAATAGTATTTTTTTGAACCAAAGTTTAATTATTTCTGCTTTTTTAATTTTTGACTTTTTTATTATAAATCTATATTTTGATTTGTATTATTTACACGTACTTTTTAGCTAATAAAATAGATTTTAAGCTCTTTGTAAAAAGTTTCCTATTTTTGTTTGCTCATAACCACATAATACTATATAGAAAGTATATAAACGACTGCTAAATTAAAATGGAAAATATCTACTTATGATATATATTAATATAACATTCTTTTTCATTAATTTGTACGACTTTATTTGGCTTATAGAAGCCAAATAAAGTTTAAATTTGATTTGGGAATAGTTATCTCAGGTAATGATTCTACGATTTAAGGATATTCTTTATATTCCTTAAATTGTTGTATTTATTGCTTATTTGTTTATCTCTATTTTTAGACCTAACTGTATTATAAGTAGAGCTTAGCTTATCAATAGCAGCAACCATTTTGTCTACCTCTCTACCTGTTGTTTTATTGGCAAACATCTTTGCCCTTTTAAATCCATTTTCATATGTATCAAAAGCCATGCCAGCAATAGCGCCCACAATAACATCAACAGCATGATCCCCTTTATTTCCATTAGCATACTTCTTGGAGGCTTCTTTAAATTCATTAACGGCTTCAATAAATTCGGGAGAAGACAAACTAGATACTATAATGGCAAAAGCATCGGCATAAGCCACGCTAGCAGATTCTATAATCTTTTTAAAAACAGAAAGAATATCTCTAACTTTTTTTAAGTTATCTACACTTTTTTCCCCTTCTTCCTTATTATTTTTTTCATCATCTATAAAATCGTTTATTTTTTTTATTTTATTTTCAGCCTCTTTAGCTTTTATTATAATTTCTTTATATTCCCTGATTGCATTGTCTAGGGGTTTGGGGCAATAATCATGTGCAGCTTCCTTTAGTATTTTATTAAGGGTAGAATACGTTTCCTCTAGATTGTTATTTTCTAAATAATCAAGAGCTTGGCTGCGCTTTTTAGAGGGGGCTTTGCTAAAACATCCAATGCTATAATCAACACAACTAGAATAAGTCGCGATAGTGTTATAATAGCTTATATTTTTGTTATAGATAGAATCTAACATCCCCTGATATGCTATTGTTTTATCAAAAAAGACTTTAAGCTTACTCCTATCTTCTTCGCTTAATTTGCCAGTAGTTCTTTCTTGGTTGTATTCACTAACATTAAAATCAGGATCGTTATTAAATATAAGCTCACTACTGCCAGCATGTCCTATAACTTCAGCCGAAGCAACTTTATTTGTAGCGGCATTACCTTTTTTGTTTCTGTCTTGTTCTAAAACAACTGAACCTATATCGCCAATCCCTTTAGTCGCGCCACTTAAAGGTGTATTTTTTTTATTTACATCATCACTTCTATAGAATTTACATGATTCAAGTATTGTTGTTATTAATATTAAAATAAGCATATTCCCTTTTATCATTCTTTTCTATTTTCCTCTTTAGTTTATTTATTAAATTTAAATATATAAATTAATTAAGACGATATTATATATTAAACATATTATATCTTTTTATTTTATATAAGGAAAGCTCAAGCTTATAAACTTGCAAGCAGCGAAATTATTAAACTTATCAATCATTTTGTACTAACAGGAACTGTTTCAATTCAAAAAGATGGTAAAAATAAAAACGTTTACTTCCCAATATGCATGGACTACTTAATATGCCCGAACAAATAAAAGAAGAAGTTAAAAATGGTAATAAGGATAAAATGGATAAAATATTTGAAGAAATTGAATCTGGACTTTCAAAACTAGAGTTGAGGGATGAATTTTCTACACCTATGATGGTAAATAGTTGACTCCGCAACTTCTCTGAAATTGGTAAAACCATATGTAGCAACACAAGCTTCTGCAATTAGTTGTGTAAAATTGGAAGATGCTTTGATCCAAACTTTAAAGTTATTAACAATAGAGAAGATGTTTACATTGAAACTTCAAACTTACTAAAGCCCCAAATACTTGCCTATCCGTTTAATCCAGAGCTTATTAAGTTCGAGCCTAGTAAGTACATGTTGCCTACTCTGAATTAACAGCAATAGAATTAATACTAAAGTTATAAGCAATATTCACACTAAGTTCCAATTTAAGATTTGAAGATGGAGATAAAATCGGTTTTAAATCTTTATATTCGATAATTAATTTCCTATCAACGAACCAGCTACACTTTCACAGAAGCTATATAATCAGGCCTTTCTATGATGTCGTTTAAATTTTGAATGCCATAACTTACAATACGTTATGGGAAGTATATTAAAATTTATTTAAATATACTTCCCATATTTAAACCTTCTTTACGGGCTAGAAGACTTATATCATATTAAGATTGCTATCTATCTTGCTCCTTTCTATCCAAAATTACTTATTTTTTTGCTAAAAGTAACAATGAAAAAGTAAACTAAAAGCATATTTCAACGAATAACTGAGCTTATAAATTATTTATTTGTATTTTTTGAATTTATATTGAAATTATTTTATTTATTCTATTTCTCAGTTTCTCCGCTGTTATTTCTTTTCCTTTAATTTGATTTAATATTGCAGACGCATAAGACCTTAGCTTACCAGTATCTGTTTTTATAAGATCATTATCGTTTTTATAATCTAATACAAGCCTGCTCAACATTTTTGAGAAGACTGTCTTTATAGACCATAATTCTTCAAAATAATTTTTGATCTTCTCTAAATCTGAGATGTCTAGTTTGTCTAAAGTCTCTTTTTTAGAATATAAGTTAACAATCGCAGAATCTAAAAATTCTCCTAATCTGCTAAAAATGTTAAGGATTTCTCCCTGTCCTGACAATATTAAAATTTTTGAAAATTCACCCAAGTCATTAGTATCTATATCATTTAATATTACATAAACATGTTTTCTAAATTCTATAGATCTTTTGGAATTAGACGATATCAACTCTGGCGCGTCCACCCAGCCCAACATTCCGAAAACCCCCATTCCATATTGATTTTTAGGCTCTTCTTCTATTTTTTTTACATATTTTTCTCTATCTGCATTACTTATTTCTATTAAATTTCTTAAATTACTAATCAATTCGTTTTTTATTTCTTTATCATGTCCTTCTTTTTTTGGAGCTGTTTTTTTATTAATATCTTTTTTTTGTTTTACGTTATTAAAATCCGGATTGCAGGAATTTAGCAAAAATAAAAATACAAGTATACCCATAATTGTATTATATTTCATAAATATTCTCCTTTGCTTAAAATCTAATAATTACTTAATAGAATTACTTAATAGAATTACTTAATAGAATTACTTAATAGAATTACTTAATAGAATATAATACTAATATAAGACACTATATATTATAGTACATAATACTATGTATTACAATATAGTTGTGGTATAAAAAACGTTACCATAGATGTCAAAATAGTAGATGTAACGAGAACCCTGATCATTCGAAGTGTCTCTACAAACCAAAGTTTAGCTTTAGTTGGAAAATATTCTTTATTTACAAGCTTGATGGCAGGATCAGCAGTAAATCTTGCTTCTAGATTATGTGTAGAAATTATTGCCAAATATTCGTTTATGGTTTAGTGGTCGTGCCAAACTTTATGTTTTTTGAAATCCATTTGTAAACTGTATCTAACCAGCCGCTAGGGCAATATTCTTAAAAAACACCGCTGCTGCCGACTTTGCAGCCAAAGTCAGAATACACCACACCTTTTTGAAGCACCGCTACATAAAGCGAATTGTCAGGATTAGCTACATTTATTGGCGCTTAGTATAATGGTCGTTTTTTGATATTACTTCTTCTTTGCTTTGGAACTTGCCTTCTCTTCAAATGACTTTGGTTGAATCGTAATTACTAGCGCTACTTTTTGACATAACATAACTAGACGCATCTAAAGAGCAGATTTCAACATCCTGCTTAATTGCCTCGCTTTTCTAAATTGTTAAAATTTATAACTTACCTGTTTTTGAGAAAGTATATGTATATCTAAATTCATATAACAAGGCTTGAAAATAGTCTCAATATCTTCTCCAGAATCAATAATTACAGCTGAAACTTTGTCGAGGATTGCCCCACTAGCTTCATCAGCAATTTGGAGATTGAACTGAATTTTCGAATACAAATTTTAAAAGACTTAAATAGTTATTAATAGTTAAAGATACGCCTTTAGTACTATTGAAAAGCTCTTTGCTGAAAAATTTTTCTAAAATTTCTCTAAAAGGGAGCTTTTTTTGATCAGTTATTTTCACAAATACGTCTTCGTTTCTAAAAATAAAAAATTAAGAACTCTTCTGAAAGTCTACTTACATTAAAGCTGAATTTGCTTGCAGCTGTTTTTAAGGTTAGATCAACTATTTTTTCTTCTAAAACAATACTTGCAATATATACAAAAAGGAGCAAGTTTGAAAACTTGCTCCTCATCTGTAAAAAATACAATATTGGGTTTAAAAGAAGCACAATTTTTTGAAGTGTTCTTCTTTTGAATTTGAGATTTTTTCACTTGAATTGTAGGCTTTAAGCTTGTATCAATTATTTTCTAAATTGTAATTATCAGCTTTAATATTTGTATCATTAGATATTCCAAGGCAGATGAAGTTTGTAAAGAATAGTTGCTATTTTCAAGTTCTGAGGTATTTTGGGATTTTTATATGCCATTATCTTGCATTTAGTAAAAACCATGATTATCTTTTACTGTGTTTTTTGTAACACTCTATTACAATCGGTTCAGTTTTATTTATGTAGCGTTTATAATATTCAATTCGATTTTTTAGTATATTGGTGTCCTCAATATCATTTTCATGGTTAAATAAAGGATTAAAATTTTCAAATGAAGGAAATTTTTCATTAGTATAGTATTTGTTTGCATAGGATTGACAAACAATAGCTAAACATTTAGCGAAGTTAAATATCTGAAAAGCTCTGCTTCATTAAAGATTTACCCCCCATTGTCTTCTTTATTAATTAGTTTTGGTTTTTGAGGAAGTGATGGTATTGATTCACAAAATAATAATATCAATAACGCTCAAAATAGCGAAAAATTAATTTTTGTGTTTGTTTTTTCATTTTTAGCTCCCCAAACTTGATTTTGTAAATCTTTTAATATTTTGCTTATAACTTCGTTTCTAATCTTTATTAGCTTATTGTATTCAGAAAAGTCACCTTTTGAATCTCTAAAAGCTTTACAGGCCCGTATTGAGATTTCCATTGCATCTTTTAGTCAGCTGTCAATTTGCTTAACAGTAGCGCTATCTTCATTGTTTTTTCGATTTTGTATTTCATAAAAAAAACCAATCTTAAAAGTGAACTTATAAATGCAATACTTTCTCTTGCAATATTTAATTTGTCATTACCAAAAGAATTTTCAAGCTCTTTTAGGAGTGCGTTTTTGAACATCCGCTGTGTCTAATAATTCATTCATCTTTTTGATTGTGTTTATTATGTTACCTTTAAATTGCTTCTAAATTTAGAATTGTAAAATTCTAATCTGTTTTTAACTAGCTTTACAATGATTTTATTTTGAATTTTAAATATCCTTAAAGATTCTAAGTGTCCGTTAGAAACGGTTTTGGAATTGCCAAGTGAATCCTAAATTACAGTTCTATCATTATTTAATATTGCAAAATTATAAAAACCAGAACTTTCATCTTTGTACTTTTCAATCAAAATGCCAGATTCTGTTGGAACATATTTGGAGAATTAACGTAGGCATTATCACCTCTTAAACAGCCTTTGTTTACAATTCCTTTAAAAAGCAAATTGATTTCAAAATAATTAAAACATTTTTTAACACTGTTTTTAATTTTTTTTACTACAAGTTTAATGAATAAAATACAAAGAAAATAACATCTAAATTGAAATATAACTCCGTTTTGTTCTTTGAATTTCATTTGCAATGGTAGCCAAGTCTATAAATTTCAACTTTTTTATATTTTCTTTGTTGGAACTTTGGAAACATGATGCACTTTCAAGTAATTCTGATTTGCACTTTCTTATAAAGTAGTCTTTGAGTGGTTTATAGGGAAAATTGTAAATGTATAGAAAAATTTTGTTATTCATTGATTTTTACTAAATTAACCGAATTAAAACATTTTTCCATCTCTTCTTTTAACAACTCTTGTATTTTAATTCGTTCTCTTAAAATAATATTTTTAATTTCTAGTGCCAGATTTTCTTTGTTAACAGAATTTATAAGAGATGTGGTTTTTCAGAGATCTTCTTTAATAAAATTTTTTATTTCTTCGAATTCGTTTTTAATTGTAACATTATAGTAGCTCTCAAGTTCTTTAAAAACTTCAGCCGGATTTTCAAAAGACTGAGGTTTTTAAATCAGCTATAATTCCTTTAAAAGCGTATGTGTCTATTCTAGAGATAGATATTTCCAACATTGCTGCAATAATGCTAGTAATAATATTTATTTGTTTTCTGATTTTTATCATTTAATTCCTCTTTTTATTTTTCTTACTGAGAAAAATAAAAAAATATAGACTAGTAGTTAGATTATTTTACAACTATCTAATATGGCGTTGACCATATTAGGTGGTTGATAATTTTATATCGTTTTTGTAAAAAAATATATATATATAATAAAAACTTTTGTCAAAATTTTTTAGATAAAATAATGAATTGTTATGTTATGTACTTAACATATTTTAGTATAGAGAAATGTATCCTAAGAAAAAAACCTAAAGGAAGGGTGAATAATAAGTCCAGGGTTGCCAAAGCAACCAAGACTTACCCCGAAAAACAAATGTTTCTCAGGTATGCTATTTATAAATATGTTATTGCAATAATCAGATTTTTTTATTATAATTTTACTTACTTTAAGATTCATACTTTTTAAATTAGTAGAACTAAATCCTAAAAAGAGTTGAAGATTATTAAAGTGTCTCGGTTCGAATCCTTAATTAAGAAAATGAGATCAAATCAATACAATAGACTTTTAAAAGTCTATTAGGCAATTGCCACTAAAAATAAAAATTACAAGAAAACACTTGGGGTTGTGTGTTATTCGGCTTCTGATATTTATAGAATAGTTGCTTATCTGCTTCAAAAGATGGGAAAAGGGTTGTTTGCACGCGCACCGTGCAGCGGGATTTAAAAATTCTTAATGAGTTTGGGTTGATTAAAATCAGACTAATAAAATTTAGAAAAGATAAGGCTTGGAAATGGTAGTGTTGCACATTACATACAAAACATGGAGCTTGTAGCATATCACAAAGAGATAATTTGGAAACATCTTGTTGAGTTGCTTGAAAAAAACCTTGAAAATGAAAAAATAATAGGATATTATGACGAAGAGATTAAAAATGTAGTGTTTACACCTAAATATTCTTATAGTATTTCTAAAAATTCATCAAATTCTTTACAAAGTTCATATGATAGTGATTTAAGCAATGAAAATGATAAGCTCTATGGCTAATACAATGTCGAAGCAATTACTGTCGCATGTTATAAATAAAGCTAATATAAGTAATATTCTTTATAAGAATTCTTGTAGCAATTCAAAAATTCAAAAAAACAATCTAAATTTTGAAAAAAAAGACATTGAAACGAGGTTAACCAAAAGAAACGTTCCCAAAAATTTTCTTTATCGAATAAAAGACCTTATTAATAATGAGGCAACTTATTATAATGATCTTAATAATTTGGAAGTGGCTTTAAATGAGTATAAAGATAATAATTTGAAGTATGTGCTTGAGCGCTTTTTAGATCAGTTTTCCAAATATCGATATAAAGTTTGTATGATAATGGTGTATAGTGATGGGGTTGTTAGTGATTATGAGGTTATTTGAAAAAAAGGTTTGTGGAGTTTGTAAAGGAAAAAGTGCAATTAAATAACCATGTTAAAAAAGTGCTTTCAATGGAGACTAGGAATATAAATGGTTGTATTGGGGATCGGTTGATAAATTTGAATAGTCAATATCAAAAGTCAATAAATCGAGAACGATATAGTTCAAATGAAGTATCATAAAAAATTTGTATAAGAGTTTTAAAAAATAATAGAGATCTTTAAGAAAGAAATTATTAATGATAAAACCATGTATCATGCAAGATTGATGAATATTTTTATTTTGTCCAGAGTTAAGAAAGATAGGCTTTCAATTTATTTTATAAATTCTTTAAACAAAGAGAAAAAATGGGGTCATTTATTTGTATTAAGAGAGGGGAATTCGTTTTTAGGGATGTTTTATGGGTTTAAAAAGATCAGGCGCAATGAATTTATAGCGATTACGTTTTTGTTTGTAAATTGCCTAAAGAAATATTTAGAACTTTTAATAAGGCTTATTACATTGAGTTTAGATTCAAAACAGGTAGTGTATTTTTATATATCCACACTTTAGCTTATTTGATTCAGGACGAAAATAGTCAATGTAAAAAATTATATAAGAAGATGTTGAATTTAGAAAAAAAAGTACACTTTTTTTTCTAAAAGCTTGGATCCCGATAGCATTATAACTAAGAGGATCGAAAGAAGTAAGCTTAAAAAGTTGGAAAAAATGGAAAATCCGAGCCCACTTCGCAGTCGACTTGGTAGAAATTTTGAAAATATGCTGTTATTTGTCTGGTATTTGTATTTTACTATGTTTAGTAAATGATTTGTAAGTGAAATTATGGAATCACAAGTGTTGAAAATAAATATTACTGAAGATTAAATATATAAAGAGTTTCTTCGACTAGAAATGGAGCAACCAATAGCTTAAGATTTATCAAAAAGATATTGTCACAATGATTACATATAGAGATTTGTAAAACTTAGAAAAACAATTTGTAAGATTTGATAATCTTATACTAAAGATTAATTAATGTAGAGAAGAATTTACGAAAAGATGTGTCTAATTTGACACAAGACCTTGATATTAAACTACAAATTAATAGTCAAAATTTTTTGGAAAAACCTAAGTTAGCAGCAGGATAATAAGTACTATTACTGTAATAGTAGTGCTCGAGCACACCGCTATATCTATTTAGTGCCTTTTGTTATGTTGCTAATTGGCAGTTATTTCAAATAGAAAGTCAACAAAGAATTTTTCACCCATAGTTAATTAATAAAAAAGATTTTAGATATAATTTGCTTTTGCAATTTGCTAGTATTTTTATAAATTCCTTTATGTTTTAGATTAGCATTAATGTATTGTTTGAGAGTATGTAAATTTTTGTAACAAGGTTCCTTTTCAGTAAAAAAATTTGAAATCAAATTTATAATAGTAAATTTGATTCCTGTAGTGTTGTTTAGATAATAATTTAGATTGCTTTGATTTGGCTTTAGACGTGCAAATGATCCAATGTAAGTAAGTTTTTGTGATAGGTTTAATATATAGGGCTTGTTTACCAGGAAGATGTTTTGTGAATTAGAGTTGTATTTAATTCCATGTAGTGTTTTTTGTGGCTTTGCGATCAAAGAGTGAATAATTTTTAGCTGTTTGGTGGTAATTTCAAAGTCAAATATATTGTTTGCCACATAATTGATTCTACGAGAATCGATATATGGTAATCTATTTTTGTCTAGATTTTCAATACAACTGGAAATTTTGTTAGAGCAGATTAGAGAATATGTTTGAATTTGCAAACCGTTGTCCAATGTAGCGGATTTATCTGTAAAAAATAGGCTGAATGAAAACATATAAACATTATATACCTTTACGTAAAAATTGTTAAAGTTTTTTTAAGGCAAGGTTTTATTTACTTTAAAAAAGGATATAAAGTTTTAACTTTTTTAGGTTAAAATTTTATATTATGAGAATACATATGTAAAAAATACAACTAAATCTAGTTTAGAATTAAAAAAAGAATTATTTGATGTATTTTCTTTTATTTTAAATTCTTTAGAAAGCGATAAAACTACAATTAAATCCTTGGAAGTCATACATAATGAAACAAATAAAACAAAGCATTTTATAAGACAAAGTATAAATTTGTTAATCAAATCAAATTTGGTATTCAAAAAAAAATAGAAGGTATGTTATAAATTTTCCTGAGACCTCAAAACTAATTCACTAGTTGAAGGAAGTAATGATGCTAAATTAAAGACATTATTTTCTAAATATAAGTTTGATATTTTATTATCTTATATTTGATAAAGTTCTTTATAAAGAACGCAAAAATCAGAAATAAATTAATTTATGCTTATCTTTATAGAGATAGATACCAAGTATAAAAATTTATAAATTCAAAAATAAAAATCAAAGCAATTTTATCTTTCTTATTTTTTTATAATCTAAAAAGAAATCGCTAAAATATCCCCATAAGATATTAGTCTTATTTTTTAAGCGTACTTTTTATTTGCATGATACAATGATTCATGTAAAACAATTTTCAATATAAATATAAAATAAGGAGAGGATTACGTGCACAAAATATTTTTGTTAATACCCCCACAACATTTGTTTGTATTGTATTGATTTATATGATTGGATTTGTAATTAGCAAGAGCATTAATATATTTTTTGGCGTAGAATTATTAAAAATGCCTAACTCCAGAAATAAAAAAATATGATAGGTGCTATGCTAAGGCTATGAATATAAATCTCTTGATAAAAGATAGAAAGCAGAAAAGAATAAAGGGTTAGAAAAAGCAATTTATAAGGTTATTTTAAAACATAGAAGATTAAAATCTTGCAAGTTTTAAAATTAAGTAGCAGTTCAATAAGGGCCTAAATAAATTCTTTAGTAAGAGAGCTTCTTTAAGCCCTGCAGTTTTTTGGATTCGAATGCAAGTAAAAGCGGATTGTTAGGCTGTAAGTTTGAAAATTTTCGATTTGCATGCAAATAATTTCCATAGCCCCCAATTAAAGATGAAATGTGATTGTCTCCTTTTTTATTTTTTAGTATTCTAAAATCGCGTAGCAGAATACTAAAATCTTTTTTAGTTAATGCATATAGGTTACTACAATAAAATTATTTTCATTTTCTTTTTCTTTAAAAAATTTATCTTCTATCTCTTACTAAAAAATTAAATGCTAATGAATTGAAAATAGAAATAATAAATAATCTATTTATAAATAGATATTTTGGTATTTTTTCATAATTGATTACTAGTGCTTTTAAGCAATAGGAGTTTTTAGGGCATAATCTGTTAATCATTATTTTTTCATTATTATTTCTTGCAATTTTTCTATATATGATTTTTTCAGTTTGATATAAATGTTCTAAGCTTTTTTCTTTTTATCTTCGGAGATACTTTTAATCTCTGAAGAATTTTTTACTATCTCTATTTAAATTCAGCATTACTAGCTTGCTCTATAGCTTTCTTATACTCCTTTATTAGGTCTTCTAAAGCTCTGTCCTTTTATTAATAAAATATTTCAAAATAAGATGAATTTTTTACTATGAAGTGGATTTTTAAAAGAACTTATTAACACTATTAATAATATTGATGGTGAAGTTGTTTTTAAAAAGCTGTATAAACATATCTTTGAAAAAGTTTTTATAAATAACTAGAAAGGATAACTAAAAACTTAATAGGTTATTTAAGACTTGACTTTCTTATAGATAGCACTTAATCTATCAATAGCTTTAATCATATTATCTACCTCGGTTCCGTTTTTATTACTAGCAAACATTTTTGCTCTTCTAAATCCATTATCTTCAAATCCACTATATGTCATCCCAGAAATAGGACCTACAATAACATCAGCAGCATTATCCCCTTTATCTCCATTAGCATACTTCTTGGCGGCAGCATTAAACTCGTTAATAGCTTGCTTAAATTCTTTACAAGATAAGCTAGATGTTACAGTAATAAAAGCATCAGCATAAGACAGGCAAGCTGTTTCAATAGTTTCTTTAATAATAGGAAGAACACCCCTAGCTGTTTTTAAATGTTCTATGTTTTTTTTCTTTTTCTCGTTATCAACACTTTTAGCCTCTGTATAATCTTTTACTGGCGCTATTTTATTTTCAGCTTCACTAGCTTGTTCTATAGCTTTCATATACTTCTTTATTGCGTCTTCTAAAGTGTTATCCTTATAACTAGCAACAGCACTCTTTAGCATTTTACTAAGCTTAGAATACTCTTCTTCCAGTTTATTTTTTTCTAGTTCATTAAGAGCTTCTTTACGCTTTTTAGAAGGCTCTGTACTAAAACATCCAATACTATAATCACCACAACTGCCATAGGTATCAATGATGCCATAAGATTTTGCATATTTGCTATAGATAGAATCTAGAATAGATTGATATGTTTTAGTTTTGTTGAAAAAATCTATAAGCTTCTTATTGTCTTCTGTAGTTAATTTATCTTTAGTTTCTTGCTTTTCTTTACTAGTGGTGGCTAGGGGGGCATCAGCAAGCATTTCAGGGCTACTCTTATTCTTTTTAGCTTCGCCTGTAGTATTGCTTGTATTTCTCTCTTGCTTACCACCTGAAGAAGTAGCTATTCTTGAATTACTAATCTTGTTAGTAACATCAAGTAAATAAGCGCCTTCTTTACTTGCGCCAGAATTTCCAAAAAACTTGCAGGACACAAACAATATTGTTGTTAGCAGTAAAATGAACATATTGTTTCTTTCTATCATTAATATCCCCTTCTTTTCTTAATTATTCATTATTCAAATAATATTTTAACATAAAGCAAATACAGAGTAGAAGCAATAATTTTAAATTTATTTGTCGCACTTTTTTAAAAACTGTATTTTATTATTTATTTAATTTATTATAATTTCTTCCATATCGGATACGCAATTAATAGCAAAATTTTCAAGGCGTGTTTAGGTAAATTTGTTCAATAAGCGTGTGTGATTTTAGAATTAATAAGTTTTAATAATTTTGTGGCATATAATTTTAAAATTCCCTTTATAATTATACGAGGAATATCTGATATAGTTAATAATGAGAATAATTATGATGATTATAAAAAGTTTATAAAAAAGCCTCTATAAATTCTTCAAAAACAGCAGTTAATTTAATTAAATTAGTGGAATTTATATGAAGAGAGTTTTTCATGTTTTTATTTAAGTAAATATTATGTCTATATAATTTTTACTATAAAACACAATAACTATTGAAAAAATAATTAATTTAAAATAGAATTTTAAATTCAGGGTATTGGAAAATAAACATGAATTTAAGCTAATTAATTTCATGTTTAATATTTTATATTAAAAGACAAAATTAGGCATATCTTGATGATAGAGTTTGCTAATTGATTCTTTGAGTATATTAAATTATTAAAATTAGAAAAGGAGATTTATGTACAAAAAACATATTGCTTTTTTTTTATATAAAATAATAGTCTTTTTATTAATATTGGGTTGTGATTTACCAAAGAATACCGTTCAAAATAAAATGAATGATATTTCTAATTTAGAGAAGAACTACATGGATGATCCAGATTATAAATGCTTAAATAAAAAAGAGTCTACAGAGTTTAAAGATTTTAGAAGATTAGATAATAATAATATCAGAGATCGTTCTTATTCTGGAAGAATAACCAATGTTTCAAATTCTAATAGCAAAACTCGTACAGTTTGTAAAACAAGAAATTAATCTTTTCAAATATGATATATAAAAGAAATTGCTTTATGCTTAATTTTTTAAGCATACTACTGAAAAAAATTTTTTTGTTTAAAATCGGATAGCCTTATGCAAAGGCTATCCTTAGAATTATTGAATTCTTTTTATACTCAGACCAATAACCGGCTTTGGTTTTTGCGTTGATATATCTTGTTTTTCAATGTATTTATTGATTGGGATTCTTAGTTTTATACTAAAAAATTATAAATTAATTTATAATTTTTTAGTATAAAACTAAGAATCCCAAACAATAAATAC
>NZ_QBLM01000011.1 GCF_008828755.2 [Borrelia] turdi
TATCAATATTGTTGGATATTAATAACTTAGCTTGATTGTTTTTAACAATTTCAGTTCTTATATTGAAAACTTCACGTTCACATTTAAGAAGAAAATTAAGCACTTTTGATATTAAAGAATCGTTTCTCTTTATCTTACAATTAACTGGTGCAGCGTCTATTAAAAAGAACAAATTACAATACTCAAGTCCAGTACATGCTAGTTGCATTTGCGCCTGCACATAGTATTTGAAAAAATACTTACTACTTAAAAAATTGCCATTTTTATTGTACGCTTCAATAGCGCTACTCATATAATTAGAATCACTACTCTTAATCTCTAAAAGCTCTATATCACCATTAATATTAATAAACCATCCATCAATTGTTGCGCCTACTAAAGGTTCAAAATTGTCTATTTTTTTGAAATAATTATATTTATCAACACCGTTGGCATATTTATTTTTGTACAAAACGGCAATATTATCACCGTACGCCTTAACAAATTCTCTAAATCCTAAATTTTCCAATTCTTTACCTTTTAACATGTATAAATTCTCTTCAAAAGGTAAACTCATGCCAAAATATTTAAGCACACTATTTATCATTACGTCTTTAAGACCAGCGCCACCAATTACAACAGTCCCCACTTCACTAGCTCCATATTTATCAAGCTTGCTTCTTTGCAAACTAAAATCAATATTACGATTAAATCTAAAACACTCTTGACTACTTATTCCTGGTAATTTTTTACCTATCTTACTTAATTTGCTTTTTTCTTTAATGGGAAGAGCTTTTTCCTCAAATACTTCACATCCAGTAAAACTTTGTTGTTTAACATGTATCATGTTGGACACTCCATTTTGTATATTTTCTTGATTTTTTTCTGTGTGTGACATAATCGTCAACCTCCTGAAATTAGATTTAAAAAAAATTATATAACAAAAACTATTTTTGTCAATTTTTTTACAAAAATTTTTGTAAAAAAATGAGAGCTTAGCCAAATTCTCTACTTAAAGAACTAAGCTAAACCCCACTAAATTGAGTTTATTTAAAATAATAGCAATCCTTTATAGCTATATTATATAGTATAACAAAAACCTTTTTTGTCAATTTCTTTATAAGAATTTTTGCAAAAAAATGAGACTTAACTAAATTCTTTACTTAAAGAACTAGTTAAATCCCACCAAAATGGAGCCCTTGTTTTATATATGCGACACAACGAACATATCATGTAATATTGACTATATTATAGAAACCGTTTTTGTAAACTTTTTACAAAAATTTTTACAACAAAATAAATACTTTATTAAATTCTCTTATTAAAGAACTTAATAAAGTATAGTGGATTTAGCTTAGCTGAATTCACTTTAAAAAAAATAATTTTTTAAAGTTTTTAGCAGTTAAACATAGTATAATTTAGAATTAAAATCAATTTGTCTTTTTACAAAAAAAACTTATTTAAAGTCTTTTGTTAAAAAGTTCGAATAAGTTCTAATTTAGAATAGAGCAAAAATAAAATGTTATTTTATAGTAATGTTCATCAGTATTATAATATATTACTTAAAAAGTAAATTATAAATTATTCCATTATTTAATGAATTGTAAATATTTCATAAATAAAGCATTTAAAATTGGCCCGATAATTGCAGCTGTTAATATCATAAAGTGCACCATTCTGTTCCCCATATTAAGATCTTTACGTAAATCCTTTACTTCATTTTCAATCTTATTGGTAAGTTCACTTTTAACATTGTCTATCTTAGTATTTAAATTAGATATATCCTTTTGCAAACTCTTCTCTACATTATCTATCTTAGTATTTAAATTAGATATATCCTTTTGCAAACTCTTCTCTACATTATCTATCTTAGTATCTAAATTGAATATATCCTTTTGCAAACTCTTCTCTATAGCATCTATTTTACTATTTAAACTCTTCTCTACAGCATCTATCTTAGTATCTAAATTAGCTATGTCTTTTTGTAAATTCTTTTCTACATTATCTATCTTAACGTCTAAATTAGATATATCTTTCCGCAAATTCTTCTCTGTATTAATTATTTTCTCTTTTAAAAATTCAAAGTTGTAATTATCATTATGAAGAAAAACAAAATCTATTGCCTCCTCACTAAACCCAATATTTAAAAATTCATTTCTTATGTTTTCTATATTATATGTCCTATACGCTAAATTGTTCATAAAATCCCCTTATTATCCTCTTAATTCTTTATATTTCTTTAAAAGCTTCTTAATCAAATCTTTTTGATTTTCAAAAATCTCATGCATCATAAAACTTGTAAATTTTGCATTACTTTTGTAGAAATCGTAACTTTCTTGAGTTTTCAGTTGGAATCTTAAAGGTTTTATTGGGTTTTGTTTAGATTTTTTTAAAATACTGGGTGATTTTCTTAAAAACGCAATTGTTTTTGTAACACCATTTTCTATTACATAAGCCTCTTCCAAAACACCTTCTTCTATTGCATTTGCTATTTTTAAATAATCATATGCTTGACTTCTTGCCAAGTGATAATCCTTAATAAAGTCTTCAAATGTTCTATATCCATCTAATTTATAATATTCGTTATCTTTTATCTCTTTTAATATCTTAATAACTTCCATTTTATAATAAATTTCTTGTTGAAAGTTAGATTTTAATCTTTGTTTTAAATTTTTATAACGTTCTTCTCTTTCATTCAATACTTCTAAGTTTCTTTTGTTAACTACTATATCCATGTATTAACTCCTTTTATTTAAAATAATAACCATGTCCATTTAAATGGACATGGTTATTATTTTAAATTTGCTTAATATATTTTTATACTCTAACATATAATCTCTATTTAAGTTAAATAAATCGTCTTTTGCTATTTTTTTATTTAAATCTTCTCTTTCTGAAACTAACCCTAAAAAATTCTTATTATCTTTTAGAGAATTAAATAATGATTTATGAGTATTGTTTTTCCTAAATCTGGTTATTATTAAGAAAATTGGAATATCAATAGCCAAATCACTAATTGAAAACTTTAAAAGTTCCAAACTCTCAACTGCCCATTTTTCTGCTGTTATTGGCACTATTACATAATTGCTACATACTAATGCATTGGTTAGTGTGTAGTCTAAACTAGGATTTGTATCAATTATTATATAATCATAATTGGATTGTAAGTTTAATAGCTGCTTTTGTAGCTTAATTTCTTTAAAAGTTATAGCTTCTTTATTAAATTTATGTAAACTTAGATAACTGGGTATCAGATCTAAATTATTATTAATATTTATGACTGAATTATCAATCAATATATTGCCTTTTAAAATCTCATATATATTTTTTTCAAGTAAATTAAATTCACTTTCTATTATTTTTTTATAAAAATAACTTGTAACTGATGCTTGCGTGTCCATATCAATTAAGAGAACTTTACAATCATTAGCCAAAAGAGTTGAAAATATAATTGCGCTCGTGCTTTTGCCAACGCCACCTTTAATTGACGCAATTGTTATTATTTTAGGTTTTTTATTATCCATTTTGTCAGTGGTCCTTGTTCTGGGTATTTTTTCCCATAAAATTCATATATTTTTTTTTCTAAATCTGTAAACATGCTAAATAATATTTTATTGTAGTGATTATTCATTCTCTCTTTATCTAATAAGCGATATAATCCTTTAAAGTAGAAAAAAACACTACCAGCCTTAAATCTAACTTCCATATAATATGCTTTTGCAAATCCATAAGATTTTCTATTCCCGTTTGTTTCATACTTTACAAAAGTCTTTTTTATTGGTTTTCTAAAACCGTAAAAAATTCCAATAAATTTATCTCCTTCTTTAATGGGATATAAATGTGTTTCCTCAACAATTCTTTCTCCATTATGCAAGGCTCTTAATGACACTCGAAATTCATTTTTTTTCTTTTTTTTATTCTCATAAACTCCAAATTTATAAACGTCCATCATTATTTTTGTATGGTACATGGCTTTACCATTTTCTTTTTTAATTAAAATAAATCGTTCTTTATTTTGGCATTCAACTTTACATTTTCCTTTTTTGGTTGGTTTTAGTGTACTTTCCATACTAAATCCTCATACAACTTCTTTTAATATTAAAGAATTATTTTCATTTTTTGTTAATTCTAATAATTCATCATAATATGTACTAAATACTTTATTATATTCTAATTTCTTTTTGCTATTCAAATAAGTTTTTATAATTGGCTTTAGAATTTTAATATTTGTCGTTTTTTCCAATCGCTCAATAAGGATATTGAAAATGTTTATCTTTATATGCTCATAATCTTTTTGTGGATTTTCTTTTTTCAATTCAATTGATTTTTCTAATTTAAGCTTTATTTTGCTTAGATCGCTATATTTTTGATATTCAATAATAAAATGCGGCTTATTTTTGTAAATTTCATATATTTTTTGGGTATTTATTTTCAATTGCTCGGGATTGTACCCTTTTTTTTCTAATTGTTTTTGAATATTTTTTAGAATTTCTTTTAATTTATTTTGCTTATTTTTAAGACAAGATTTATTAAAATGTATATTTTTATTCTTTAGTAGTTTAATCTCAATTATTTTTGAGACTTTAAGCATTTTAATTTTCAAGTCTTTATTAATATCTAATTTTAAAATAAAAGGAAGAATTTCTTTACATTTAAAGTTACATTTATTGGAATATTTTATTATTTGAAACTTTTCTATCTTTTTATTCTTTTCTTCTTTTATATTATTATTTTTATTACTTAAACACTCCTTAAAATTTACACTCCCATTTTTAGTAAATTTCTCTTTAAGGCCTATTTCAACTCTTTTCCTGAACCTTGAATGTTTTTTCCCTAAAAAGAATTTGTTTATCTTGTAGTGACACTCTTTTTTTTCATAATTAAGTTTATAGTAAATTTCAGTACCACAATTTACCCCCATATGTTTGTAGTAGTTTGTTGTGACTTTAAATTTTTTTTCTAATTCGTAAAGATAATTTTGCAGTGTTTTTAGTTTAACGGGATTTTGACCATTTCTTTTTAGGTTTTTATTAAAGTAATAGAGTATGGTTTTTTGTGTATATTTTGGATATTTTTTGTTTACATATTCTAGAGTGGAGATAAGAACTATTAATTTATGTTGATGCTTATTGTAGCAATTTAGACTTTTTTTATTGGTTGATATTGACATAACCGTCAACCTCCTGAAATTAGATTTATAATAATTAATATTATAATGCAAAATTTTGATTTAAAAGTAAACACTTTTCGGAAAAAATATTAAATTCTAATTATTAATTTTATTAATAAAATATATTTTTTTATAAGTTCGTAAATGATAAATTGATTTTAATTATAAATTGGTTTACACTACAAGTAACGTAGTTGTTTAAATATTGACATTTGCGACTACCTGAATTAGATAATTTACAAAAAATGTAATGTAAGGGTTTAGCTTAGTTCTTTGATAAAGAGAATCTAGCTAAGCCCTCATTTTTTTGCAAAATTTTTTGTAAAAAAGTTGGTAAAAATAGTTTTTGTTATATATTTATTTATAAATCTAATTTCAGGAGGTTGACAATTATGTCAAACATAAATAATCAAGAAAATATTCAAAATAATATACAAGCAAAAATAAGCTTCAGAAAAGATATGAAAACCCTAAAAATGAATTTACCAGGGATTGACAAGAGTCTTAAAGGATATGGATACAAATACCAGAATTTTAATGAAATAGTTAGAGAAATAAAAAACGTTATTAATAAGCACAATTTGGAGCTTGATTTTGAGCAATTCCCAACCTTTACACATGATCCATATGGTAGAGTGCATGTTGTTAGGACCACATTTTACAGCACAATCAGTGGGTATGAAGAGTCTTTTGATACACCAATACTTACAGAAAATTTACAATGGAATAATGAAAATGGGTCTAAAAGTGTAAATACAACGCCACAACTAGTTGGTTCAGCTATTA
>NZ_QBLM01000010.1 GCF_008828755.2 [Borrelia] turdi
TATCAATATTGTTGGATATTAATAACTTAGCTTGATTGTTTTTAACAATTTCAGTTCTTATATTGAAAACTTCACGTTCACATTTAAGAAGAAAATTAAGCACTTTTGATATTAAAGAATCGTTTCTTTTTATCTTACAATTAACTGGTGCAGCGTCTATTAAAAAGAACAAATTACAATACTCAAGTCCAGTACATGCTAGTTGCATTTGCGCCTGCACATAGTATTTTAAAAAATACTTACTACTTAAAAAATTGCCATTTTTATTGTACGCTTCAATAGCGCTACTCATATAATGAGAGTCACTACTCTTAATCTCTAAAAGCTCTATATCACCATTAATATTAATAAACCATCCATCAATTGTTGCGCCTACTAAAGGTTCAAAATTATCTATTTTTTTGAAATAATTATATTTATCAACACCGTTAGCATATTTATTTTTATACAAAACAGAAATATCATCACCGTACGCCTTAACAAATTCTCTAAATCCTAAATTTTCCAACTCTTTCCCTTTTAACATGTATAAATTTTCTTCAAAAGGCAAACTCATGCCAAAATATTTAAGCACACTATTTATCATTACGTCTTTAAGACCAGTGCCACCAATTACAACAGTCCCCACTTCACTAGCTCCATATTTATCGAGCTTGCTTCTTTGCAAACTAAAATCAATATTGTGATTAAATCTAAAACACTCTTGACTACTTATTCCTGGTAATTTTTTGCCTATCTTGCTTAATTTGCTTTTTTCTTTAATGGGAAGAGTTTTTTCCTCAAATACTTCACATCCAGTAAAACTTTGTTGTTTAATATGTATCATGTTGGACACTCCATTTTGAATATTTTCTTGATTCTTGTTTGTTGAAACATTGTTCATAATGTACTCCTTAATATGTTTAGAAATAATTATATAGCAAAAACTATTTTTGCCAACTTTTTTACAAAAATTTTTGTAAAAAAATGAGGGCTTAGCCAAATTCTCTACTTAAAGAATTAAGCTAAACCCCGGTAAATTGAGTTTATTTAAAAAATAGCAATCCTTTATAGCTATATATATAGCTATGACAAAAATCTTTTTTGTCAATTTCTTTATAAGAATTTTTGAAAAAAGTGGGTTTTAACTGAATTCTTTACTTAAAGAACTAGTTAAACCCCACCAAAATGGAGCCCTTGTTTTATATATGCGATACGACGAACATATCATGTAATATTTACTATATTAATTACAAAAACTATTTTTGTCAACTTTTTGCAAGAATTTTTACAACAAAATAAAGACTTTATTAAATTCTCTTGCTAAAGAGCTTAATAAAGCATATAAACTTAGCTGAATTCACTTTTAAAAAAGTGATTTTTTAAAGTTTTTTAGCAGTTAAGTATTATGCAATTTAGAATTAAAAGCAATTTGTCTTTTTGCAATAAAAGAACTTATTTAAATTCTTTTGTTAAAAAGTTTGAATAAGTTCTAATTTAGAAGAGATCAAAAATAAACTGTTACTTTGTAATAATATCCATCAGCATTATAATAATGTTACTTAAAAATCAAATTGTGAATTATTTTATTATTTAATGAATTGTAAATATTTCATAAATAAAGCATTTAAAATTGGTCCGATAATTGCTGCTGCAAGTATCATAAAATGTATTAATCTGTTTCCTGTATTAAGATCTTTTTTCAAATTTTTTTCTACATTATCTATCTTAGTATTTAAATTCTTTTCTACATTATCTATCTTAGTATTTAAAATAAATAAATCTTTTTGTAAATTTTTTTCTACAAAATCTATCTTGGTATTTACACTATCTATTTTGGTATTTAAACCCTTTTCTACATTACCTATTTTAGTATCCAAACTATCTATTTTAGTATTTAAACCCTTTTCTACATTATCTATTTTAGTATCCAAACTATCTATTTTAGTATTTAAACTCTTTTCTACGTTATCTATTTTAGTGTCTAAACTATCTATCTTGGTATTTAAACTCTTTTCTACGTTATCTATTTTAGTGTCTAAATTAGATATATCTTTTCGTAAATTCTTCTCTATATCAATTATTTTCTCTTTCAAATATTCAAAGTTGTAATTATCATTATTAAGAAAAACAAAATCTATTGCCTCTTCACTAAACCCTATGTTTAAAAATTCATTTTTTATACTTTCTATGTTATATGTTCTGTACGCTAAATTGTTCATAAAATCTCCATATTATCCTTTTAATTGTTTATATTCTTTCATAATTCTTTTAATTATTTCTTTTTCATCACTAAATAATTTATCTAATAAAAATCCTGTAAATTTAGCATTACTTTTATAAAAATCGTAACTTTCTTGCTTTTTAAGTTGAAATCTTAAAGGTTTTATTGGATTTTGATTAGATTTTTTAATAATATTGCTGCCTTCTAATTGCTTAATTGCTTTTTCAATACCATTATTAGCAATAAAATTGTAGTCAATAATGCCTTGTTCTACACCCGATACTATTTTTATATACTTATATGCTTGAGATTTAGCGATTTTAAAATTAGCCAAAAAACTATAAAAATTTTTATATCCATCTAAAATATACAATTTTTTTTGATTAATTGTGTTTAATATTTTTGCTGTTTCTATTTTATTATAAATGTCATCTGTTGTTAGGGTTTTTAATTTATCCTTCAGTCTCAAATATTCCTCTTTATGTATTTCTTCTAATGATTCCATTTTAGAAATATTTTCCTTTATATCGACTCTTTTGGTTATTATCATTTTATTTTTAATACTCATGTAAACTCCTTATTTGTCCATTACTGGATTAAATTTTTTTGTTATTTTATTTTTAACATTTTGTTTAAAGATTTTTCATATTCTTTATAATAGTCTGTTTTTGAAGGAAATTCTTTTCTATAAAACAGCACTTTTTTGATATCATCTCTTTTGGGAATAACTCCTATTAGATATTCTTTATATCTATTTTCTAAATTAAATATTATTTCCTTGTCAATGTTTTGTCTTTCTAAAGCTCCCGTAACTAAAAAGTAGGGCGTAATATCGTTTCTATAAACTTTATTTATTGCATCTAATATTAGATCTATACTTTCAACTGCCCATAGATCAGAATTAATTGGTATTATTAAATAATTAGTAATTACCAAAGCATTGTTTAAAAGATGCCCTAAGCTAGGATTTGTATCAATTATTATATAATCGTATTTAGATTTAATGGCTAAAAGCCTTTTTTCTAAAAGATTATCTTGTAATGGTATACTTTCTGAATTAAAAACAGATAATTCTAGTGAGCTAGGAATTATATCTAAGTAATCAGACACTGTAAAAATGCAATTTTCTATGTATTTCCTTTGTTTAAAGACTTCATAAAGATTGCAATTTTCAACATCTATATTTTGTTCTTTTAATTTAAATAAAAAGTAACTAGTTATACTAGCTTGTGGATCACTATCAATTATCAATACTTTATATTTTTCTTTAGCTAATATATTGCTATAAAATAAAACGCTGGTACTTTTGCCAACACCGCCCTTAATTGACGCAATTGTTATTATTTTAGGTTTTTTATTATCCATTTTGTTAAAGGTCCTTGTTCTGGGTATTTTTTCCCATAAAATTCATATACTTGTTTTTCTAAATCTGTAAACATACTAAATAATATTTTATTATAGTGGTTATTCATTCTCTGTTTATCTAGCAAGCGGTATAATCCCTTAAAGTAGAAAAAAACACTACCCGCTTTAAATCTAACTTCCATATAATATGCCCTTGCGAATCCATAAGATTTTCTATTCCCGTTTAATTGATACTTTACAATAGCTTTTTTTATTGGTTTTCTAAAACCGTAAAAAATTCCAATAAATTTATCCCCTTCTTTAATGGGGTATAAATGTGTTTCCTCAACAATTCTTTCTCCATTAAACAAGGTCCTTAATGACACTCGAAATTCATTTTTTTTCTTTTTTTTATTCTCATAAACTCCAAATTTATAAACGTCCATCATTATTTTTGTATGGTACATTGCTTTACCATTTTCTTTTTCAACCAAAATAAATCGTTCTTTATTTTGGCATTCAACTTTACATTTTCCTTTTTTTGCAGGTTCTGGTGCATTTTCCATATCTAGTCCTTATACAACCTTTTTGCCAAATTCTTCTACCATTGAAGAATTTTTCTCATTTTCTATTATTTCTAATAATTCACAATAATACGTATTATCAAATACTTTATTATATTCTAATTTCTTTTTGCTATTCAAATAAGTTTTTAAAATTGGTTTTAGAATTTCAATATTTGCCTTTTTTTCTAGTCGCTCAATGAGTACATTGAAAATGTTTATCTTTATATGTTCACATTCTTTTTGTAAGTTTTCTTTTTTAAATTCAACTGATTTTTCTAATTTACGTTTTATTTTGCTTAGATCGTTATATTTTTGGTTTTCAATTATAAAATGGGGTTTAAATTTGTAATTTTCGTATATTTTTTGAAATTCTGTTTCTAATTGTTTTGGATTATATCCATTTTTTTCTAATTCTTTTTGAGTATTGTTTAAAATCTCTTTTAATTTGTTTTGCTTTTCTTTGAAAGAATTTTTGTTAAAATGTATATTTTTACCTTTTATTGTTTTAATTTCAAATCTTTTTAAAGCTTTAATTGTTTCAATTTTTTTATCTTTACTAATATCCAATTTTAATAAAATTAGAAGAAATTCTTTACGTTTAAAGTTGCATTTATTGTAATAGTTTATTACTTGATACTTTTCTATTTGCTTATCAATTTTTTCTTCTTCTTTTTTATTATTATTTTTATTATTTAAACACTTCTCCAACTCTACATTACCCTTTTTTGGAGATTTGTCTTTAAGGTAGTTAGACACTCTCGATTTAAATCGAGAGTGTCTTTTTTCTTGAAAATATTGGTTGATTTTAAAGTGGCATTCATTTTTTTCAAAATTAAGTTTATAGTAAATTTCAGTGCCAAAATTTACACCCAAATGTTTGTAGTAGTTGGTTGTTACTTTTATATCTTTTTCTAATCTGTAAAGATATTTTTGCAATGTTCTTAATGTAGTAGTAGCTTGACCATTTCTTTTTAGATTTTTATTAAAGTAATAGAGTATGGTTTTTTGGTTGTATTTCTTATATTTGGCGTTTATGTAGTCTAGTGTTGAGACAAGAACTATTAATTTATGTTGATGCTTGTTGTAGCAGTTTGGACTGTTTTTATTGGTTGATATTGACATAACCCTCAACCTCCTCAATATGTTTATTAATAATTAATATTATAATGCAAAATTTTGAATTAAAAGTAAATACTTTTCGAAAAAAATATTAAATTCTAATTATTAATCTCATTCATTTAATACACTTTTTATAATTTGGTAAAAAAGATAAATTGATTTTAATTCTAAATTGGGATACACTACAAGTAACGTAGTTGTTTAAATATTGACATTTGCGACTACCTTAATATGTTAATTTGCAAAAAATAATGATATAGTGGGGACTTAACGAGATTCTTTGTAAAAGGAGCTTGGTTAAGTCCCACTTTTTTTACAAAAATTTTTGTAAAAAAGTTGGCAAAAATAGTTTTTATTATATAATTATTTATAAACATATTAAGGAGTACATTATGAACAATGTTTCAACAAACAACAATCAAGAAAATATTCAAAATAATATACAAGCAAAAATAAGCTTCAGAAAAGATATGAAAACCCTAAAAATGAATTTACCAGGTATTGACAAGAGTCTTAAAGGATATGGATACAAATATCAGAATTTTAACGAAATAGTTAGAGAAATAAAAAACGTTATTAATAAGCACAATTTGGAGCTTGATTTTGAGCAATTCCCAACTTTTACACATGATCCATATGGTAGAGTTCATGTTGTTAGGACCACATTCTACAGCACAATCAGTGGGTATGAAGAGTCTTTTGATACACCAATACTTACAGAAAATTTACAATGGAATAATGAAAATGGGTCTAAAAGTGTAAATACAACGCCACAACTAGTTGGTTCAGCTATTA
>NZ_QBLM01000005.1 GCF_008828755.2 [Borrelia] turdi
GCGAAAGCGGTTGTTTTATTCGATGAATTGTAAATTGAAATTTAAACTAAACAACTATAAATTAATTTATAGTTGTTTAGTTTAAATTTCAATTTACAATTCATCGAATAAAACAACCGCTTTCGCCTTTCATTTGACACATTGATGGGAATTGATGGGAATAAAGAGCCACCCTCTCAAAATGAAAAACCCCCGCGGTATATATTTATATGGCTTACTTTTTGAATCAACCATGTAAAAAATACAACTTTAATATTATATATGAAAAAAATTATGATAAATTCAATACATAATAAAAGTACAGTTTTTTTAAAAAAAGTGCGGCAAATAAATTAAAAATTATTGTCTCTACTCTGTATTTGCCTTATAATAAAATAATATTTGAATAATAAATAACTAAAGAAAAATAGGAAGGGGATATTAATGATGGAAAGAAGCAATATGTGCATTTTACTGCCAACAACAATATTGTTTGTGTCCTGTAAGTTTTTGGGAAATTCTGGCACAAGCAAAGAAGCATCTTATTTGTTTGATACTGCTAACAAGATGAGCAATTCAAAAATAGCTACTTTTTCAGGTAAGAATCAAGAAGAAAAAAAAGGTTTAAAAAATTTTGAGGAATTGAAAGATGGGAATTTAATTCCCCCCACTCCCGCAGAGTCCTTAGCATACACAAGGCCCACTATAGAGAAAGAGAATATAGGTCCTGTGGCGTCTTTAGAGACGCCTAACAATAAAGCTAGTATACCAATAACAACAACAACCATTCCAATTGAGAATAATCAAAAAAAAGAGATAAAACAAGAACAACTTTTCCCTTCTACTAATGAAGAAAAGAGAGCAGATAAAGAAATTAAAAATATAGAAAATGCTATTAGGGGCTCTGGATTTCCCAAGTTAATTGAGGATATGAGGTCACTTAAACATGAATATACTTCGATAAAAAGTGATTTTTATGATGTAATAGATAAGATTAACAATAAAATAACATCACTAACGAAAAATCGTCGTGAAAATAGAACTAAAATAACTAAGCTGAGACAATTACAAAATAATTTAAATACAGAAAACGAATTTGATGAAATCATGACTCGCATTGATATTGCAGAACAAGATATAGGATCTGCAGCTTTATTCTTTAATGAAGCTAAGGAAAGTTTAAAAGAAGGCATTATTAAAAGATTGGAAAATGAAAATAAGACAGCACTACTATTGTCTAAACACGCTTTACTTAAAGCAGAAGATGCTTTAAGTAAATTAGAAAATTATTCTTCTAAAAAGAATTTCGCAATGGGAAGAGATAAAATTATAAAAAAACTTATTGAACAGGCAAAAACTGCTTTAAGTAAGTCTTAAAATGGATAAAAAAATATATAAAAATATATTAATATTTAAAATTAGTTAGAGCCTTTCCTTAAAGAAGGCTCTCTTACTTATATCTTGATAAAATACTAATTATAAGCCTTTACTTTATCTATCAATTTTAACCTTTATTCTTTTGTTTTCTGGCTTTTTATATACTAGGAAGTTTTTTTATAGCGCTTATAAAATTAGTTAAAATTGAACATATACCTAGTGATAAAAATGAAAATATACGGAATAATACACTATTAATAGAAGTTATAGTTCCTAAAACTTTTGAATCCACATTTTTTTTAAAAAAAATTCTAAATTATTAGAATAAATATAAATTATAATCACTAAAAATATGATTATAGTAATAAATATGTGAAATTATTTTTATTAAAATTGATAATAAAAATATTATAGCTAAAATAATATGAATATCATATTTTGAATGTTTAATTTTTCTAAATATCCATGCTCCTATAATATCTGATATGCGAAATAGTACATATATAATTCCAAATACATTAATAGATATATTTTTATCAATAAAAATTGCTTGCCAGTATAAATAAAAAGGTTGATAAAAAAATTGAATGGTGCCATTTAAAATAAATAATTCTAAAAGTTCTTTAGATTTTAATAATATTATTATTTTTTTTTAAAATTTCATAAGATATAAAGTTAAATTTTCTTCATTATGCTTATGATCTGTATTTTTATCATTTGGTATGAAAAAAATTGTAATTAAAGAGAATATTAAATATATTAATAATGAAATTAGGTAAATTTTTATATCAATGTATAAATATTGTACACTTCCGATATATCCACCTAAAATAGCGCTAATACTTAGTATCATTTTTACAAAATGATATAAAAGCTTTTAGCTTTTTTGAATTATTTTGATATAAATAATTTAATCAAGCCTAGTCTTAAATATTAATTAAATTTACCTAGCATAATCACAACCTCCATTACATTATTATAACTATAAATTATAATAATATGTAGTAATATGCAACACAATAAATAAAAAAATCGATTCTTCAAGAATACTGGCTAAAATAGACCTAGAAATCTCTTTGCCCTTTGCTTTGAATTCTTTTTCATATATATTTTTGCGATTCTAAATACTATGGAGTCGTCAAGTCTCTCGTATAGAATATTTCTTAGGGGTTTTTATTATTATATAATAATGCCTCCTATTCTTATGAATTTATTTTTTGCTATAAATGCCACTAGCAACCCAAGATTCTAAAAATTATGTAAAATATATGATTCAAAATCAACTTATTATTTATAATTTTTTATTACGGTTTTATTTACAAAAACATACTGGATATCGATATTATCAATTGCTGATTTTTCAAATAAAAATTACAACCTCTATTATTCATCAATAGGAAGTTTTAATTTTTCTTTCGACAAATTTGGATACTTGGCAAATAGCAACTTAACAATATCATTAAATAGTTTTAGATTTAATGCAATTTCATAGGTTTTATCTTTATCCGTTTCTTTATTCTTTATAGTAAGATATGCCAGCATAATATTACATTTCTTCTTTTTATAAAAAAGTTGAAAAGAATCTGTTAAGGAATTGTCAAAAACACCAAAATTATATGAATTAATGTATCCAACTTCTTTAGAAGCTTCTTTTAGGCTAATTTTAGGAAAACCAATTCTATATTTTTCAAAATTAACATTCGAACCTTCGGAATTTAATTTTAAACTTCTAACTTCGTATTTTTTTTCAAACTCTTCAGTCGACTCAAATGCTATTATCTTAGCTATGGGTATTTCGTAACCAAATATCTTATAATTATTTTCGTTAACACTATAGGTGTAACTATTACTAAGCCACGAAGAAGTTTTGAATCGAATTGGTGAAAAAATATAAGAATATTTAAGTTCTTCAAGATCTTTAATTGAATTATTATATCTATCTTTTAGAACACTTAAATTATTAGATTTTACCCATGTAACATAACCTCCTGCAAGTAATTCAAACACCTCCCCTTCTTTTATCCCAGATTCTTCATAGAAAGAACAAATATTTTGGTTGCTTTCTTCCATGTTTTTTTTGATATATTTGCTATATTCTTTAGCATCTTCTCTAATTGTCTTAGTCTTAGAATAAAAACTTCTGTTTAAATATTTGATACTTTTTGAAGATTTTAGTGGTGTCAAAAAACACGAAAAAAATAATAATATAAATACAAATACAAATACAAATACAAATACATTCAAAATACAAGCATCTTTTTTCATAAAATCTTCCCATTAAACTTGACACTAAAAAAATTTATAAAATATTTTTTCATTATATCATAAATATCAAAAAATAATTGATAAAAGACAAAAAATTATGTATATCAATTGAATAACACTCTCTTGTCCCCATGTTTTGGGTGTAATGCACAACGCTATCATTTCCGGTCTTATCTTTTCCAAATTTTATTAGTCTGGTTTTAATCAACCCAAGCTCCGTTAAGAATTTTTAAATCCCACTGCACAGGTGCGTATGCGAACAACCCTTTTCCTATCTTTTTGTGAAGGCAGATAAGCGACTATTCTGTACATATCACAAGCTAAATAACTAACAACCCCAGGTGTTTTTTATAATTTTATTTTTAGTGATAATTGTCCAATAGACTTTTAAAAGTCTATTTCATTGGTTTGATCTCATTTTCTTAAATCAAAGATTAGACTTGAGACGCTTTAATAGCCTTGCCGCAACTCTTTATTTATTAAGAATCTTTTATTGTACCCATAAACATCATTTTCTTCAATTTCTAAAAGTTTTTTAGTTTATCTGCTGCTTTCTTTAAGAATAACTTTTTCATCATTTTAATCGTAATATTTTTGGTAAAAACATATATTTCATTAAATGAATATAAATCTCTTTAAAATGCATAGCTAAACTTAAATTGTTAAGCTTAGCTAAGTTTATTTATTTTTAAATAATTCTCATATCCTTTTATTAAAGACGAAATATAAAATTCTCCTTTTTTATTTTTTAGTACCTCAAAGTCATTAAGTAAAATCATAAAATCTTCTTTGGTCAGTGAATAAAGACTAGCTACAATAAAATTATTTTCATTTTCTTTTTCTTTAAAGAATTCATCTTCGGTATCTAGATTTAACATTTTATCAACTTCTTTCTTACCAAACTTAAAGTTTTCTAAATAAAGCAAATTAGAGAAATTTAAAGGATCATTTTTGGCTATTAGTAAGGAAGTGTTTTTAACTAAAGTTAAATATAGCGGATTAGCTAGAATTTCATATTTTTCAGGTTGTGGCATTGGGCATTGGTAAAGACATGATTTTAGCACATTTGAATCAACAAATCTTCTTAGCAAAAAATCAAATGTTAATGAATTAAAAATAGATATAATAAATAATTTTTTATAAAGCGATATTGGCGTTTTCTCATAATTTATATACATTGAATTTACACAATAACAATTTTTAGGAGACAAAGTACTAATCATAGTTCTTTCATTTGTATTACTTGCAATTGCTCTATAGAATACTCTTTCAGTTTGATGCCGATCGTCTTCAGCTAATATTTTTTCTAAATCTTCTTTATCTATCCATAGTAATTTAGAACTTTCTTTTGCATCTTTATATTCAAAAAATCTTGAATTAAACTGATGAATATTGGCTCCACAATAAAGAAATATAAAGTTTTCATTATCATATTCTTTTAATAAAGATTTACGATTCTTAATACTCGGGTCTAAGCCTTTTTTAAAATCAATATATTCTTCACTAAACACACTAAATTGACTAAATATTTTATTAATTAAGCTAAATTCTTTATTATTTTTAAATTCTATTATTGACTCTTGAGTAGGAGATAGTTTTTTAATTTGGTCTATATTTAATTCGATTCCTTTATAAGGATCATCCTTATTGTCTTTTAAATCGCCAACCATTTCTTTTAAAATATTATCACTATGTTGGATCATAAATTTTGCCTTAAAATTTGATGTAGATTGCTTGGTATTATTTATTTGGAATATTGCAAACTTAAAACTCGAATGCACATCTTTAAATCTCTTTTTATTTTCAAATTGATATATATAATTAAGCTTATACTTACTAAATATATGTTTTCTTAGTAATCTAGAACTAGATTCACTACAAAGAGCCGAAGGAACCAAATAGGTTAAATTGCCTTTTTCTTTTAGTAATTTTAAATTAAATGCAACAAAATATCTAAAAAGATTTGGATCACCACCACTGGTAAAGTCTTTAAAATCAAATTTATAAATATTGTTAATGGTGCTTATAGTATTTTTTTCTTCATTGTATTCAATACTTAAAGGATGATTATCTTTACTGAGCATTTCTTGCTTTATTTTATTTTGTTCTTTTATGCTTAGTTTTCTATAGCTCGGGATATATTTTGAGAAAAATTCAGATTCATCAAACTTAATCTTCTCCCATGGAGGATTTCCAATTACAATGTCAAATCCTTCCTGAATATCTGGAAACTCAATTCCATAGTGAAAAAATTTATAATAGCTACTTAATTTTCTAATTTTTTCTATTTTTTCTTTATCTTCACTAGAAGTTTTATTGACCAAAATATTTTCAATTAAACTAATTACAGCCGTAATATCACTAAATCCTATATTTAAAGATTTGTCAAAAGATAACGAATAAAGTTTAATTAAAGAAAATATTATTCTTAAATTATCTGTATCTCCACTTTCCTCATATCCTTTGTATATCTTTTTAGATTTTTCTATATCTTCTTTAGTGGTATCATTAATTTCCTTAATTTTTTGATAGCTATCTTCTAAAATAATTGTAATTTCTTCAATTCTTTTTTTAAATAAAGAAAATCCACCTTCAAATTTCTTTTTTGTAATATCAAAAAATTCATCTTTGGTATATCCTAAAAGGGCATTTCCTACTTTAATGTGATGTTCAATAAAGCTTAGTGGCGTTCCAAAAATAAAGGTATTAATCCATAAACTTAGCATAGTAATTTCAACCGAAATGGGATTAATATCAACACCATAAATACACTTCTTTAGTAGCATCCTTTTAAGTACCAATTCTTTACTTATACTATCCTGAACATCATATTTTTCACTTTCTTTAAGAATAGCTCTATATTCTTTATCAAGCTCTTTTTTTACATCTTTAAATTTATCTAGCTCGTACCACACTTTCTCTGTTAGGTAATCTAAACAAGAAATTAAAAAATGCCCCGATCCACAAGAATTATCAATGATTTTTATATCTAAAGGAGACTTAGTTTTAAGCTGTTCTTCAATTGATGATATTACCATAAAGTCAGTTAAGTCATCTGGGGTGTAATATGCTCCACTTTTCTTTCTATCAAGAGATCTGGATGTAAGATAGATATTGCCTTTATAATATGTAGCAACTTTGTTGACTTTCTTATTTTTAAGCTCTTCTTCGGTACGAATGAGATAAACCCCGTCTTCAATAATACGATGAACAGTAGTATCTGCAATTCTTAGGTCATATTCAAGTAGAGTCTCGTATAATTCTCCAAAACTTTTAGGATCTAGCTTTGAATACTCTACAAATTTTTCATCTTTAATATTTTTTTCTTCAAAGAAAAGTACTTTAACCAGTATTTCTTCAAGTTCACTAATATTTAGCAAACCTTCATTATTTAAATATTTAACCTTGTCTTCTGCAAATAATCCCCCATTAAATATAGGAAACTTTATTGCGTCGCTTCCCTTATCAAGCAGATTGAAAATTGTTATTATTTTTTTATATCCTAATTTCTTTTTTGTATTTTCATCGTAAAAAAAATATCTAAAAGATATAGAAGATCTGTATAGCTTATTTTCTTCTAATATTTTCTTAAAAATGTCATTATCTTCAATATATGCAATAAAAAATATTCTTAAAATAAAAATAATTGATTCTTCAAGTATGCTAGCTAAAATATTCTGAGTAATTTCTTTGTCTGATACTTTAAATTCCTTGTCATATATATTTTTTGCAATTTTAAATACTATAGAATCGTCGGACCTCTCATAAAGTATCTCTTTTAAAGTTTTTTGAATTATCTCTTTTTCTTTAGCTATTTGTTCTTTTTCAATCTCTATTACATTGCTTGTCTTTAGGTATCTTTCTTTTCTTATAAGGTAGATGAATAAAATAAACCATTCTTGTTCTTTGTATTCTTCTTTTTCTTTAATTTTAGAAAAATTAAATTCAATATATCTTTTTTCTCCATAAAGGACTTTAGATTTGTCATATAATCTCCACACCGTTCCATTTGAAAGTATCCCATAATGTTTTTGATATTGATTTAAATATCTATATAGCTGATCTTCTGCTTCTTTTACTTTATTTTTAGTGTCAAAACTAAATGGTGGGTGCTTAACCTCTGCTATAAGTAAGATATCTTCGGCTACAATAGGCTCATTATTTTTTTTAGCTTCTTCTAATTTATTATTAAAATCTACTCTATCTTTATCATTTTCAAAAAGTAGTATATCTACTCTAGACTCCATTCCTTCTATTTGCCCGACTTTTTGTTGTTCTACTGAATAATTTAGTTCTTCAAATATAGATCTTAATAAAAAATCTATATTTACTTCTGTTGAATTATCATCTATTGAAGAAAGTTTATTATTTATAAGAATAAAAAAGTCTTTTAGTTGATTAATATTCTCTTTTTTTATAAAATCTTTTGATAGTTCTTTATAAAGAGATATATTTGGATCATTTGTTTTTATAATGTTATTATTTTTCATTATTTGTGTTTATAAGAACTATTTATGTTATTTATAAATCTTTTTTAGCTCTTCTTAATACCCATAGTATATCCCAAGATTGATTTTTTTAAAAGTTAAAAAACTAATCTTAGACAAGTTGACTAAAACTTGTTTTAATATTTATTTAACTTTATTTACTCTATCTCTAGAATAAGATTGTTTAAACTTATTCCTAGCTTTTTTTCTATATTTCTCAGCAAAATCAATTTTATGTAAGTTTAATTGTATTGCAATTATATTAAATAATTAAAAATTCGATCTAAATAATCATCTATAAGAAAGTTATTATCTCAGGCTTAATAAATATAATTAGAGTTATTAATTTATTTTCTATAGGCTGCCCCATGACATCAAGAGCATCTAAAAACACTTTTTTTTAATCTCCCAATTTTTATTTTAAACACCTTCTAATCTATAGAGCATAGGTAAAAAAGATTTCTATCCTTTTTATTTTCAAAACCATAATTATCTAATCTTTTGTTAATTTCTTCTTTAGAAACATCTTATTCAGAATTATGAAAGCAGTAAAAATTTAAAAAATTCCTGTAAGAACTTATAATTTGTAATTTTTTAGTAAATAGCGAGAGGGATAAAACCAATAATCCTAATATTTAATAAAAAATGAAACTAAAAGGAAATATCAAAAAACAAAAAGACTCTATAATAGAATTAATCTAGATTAAGAGTGTCTAAACTATATAAGAAAATTTTAAATCACAGAAAAGATTTTTTACATATAATCATCTTATTGATTTATAGTTGAATATAAAAACACAGCAATAGAGAAATTATAAATTTAAGATATGCAAAAATGATTTAAAGTTAATAAAACTAATAAGCCCTAAAATTTAGATTTTAAAATGAAAAAACCCTTTTCCGGGCATCTTTTCGACATTAAACTAGGCAAAATAAACTTAAGCCTATTAGAAGTAATAGATTAACATTAATTAAACGTCAAAGTCAATAAAACTTGAAAATTTATTTATTACTTTTCTTTTTAGAATTATCATATTTAATTATAATCTCTGATAAAATGTCTTTTTTATTTTTAAAAATCTCCTTTAAAATAAAATATACTCTTTTGGTATCTTTTTTGCAAAAAAAATATAATTCATTATCTTTTATTAAAATTCTAATTGGGGTATTTTCTTTATTATTTTTATTTATATTTTCTTGATTTATTTCTGATACCCCTTGTTTTTGTATGGCATGATATATACTATTAAACCCCACTTCCTTAATTTTATTAATAGAAATAATGCCTTCCAAAACCTTTTCATAAACTTTTAAATATGTATGCCTGCGTTTTTGCAATTATAAAAGATTTTATAAATTGCTCAAAGCTTTTAAAACCATCGTATTTATAAAGCTCTTTTTGCTTAATTTTATATAAAATTTTCATTCTTTGAATTTTATTATCAATATCATCTTTTAAATTAAGCTTTAATTAATCTTTTAGATCATTATAAATGATTAAATTTTTATCTTGATTATTATTTAAGTTTTGACTTTTATCAATAAAATCTTCAAGCCTATCATTTAAAATGATCTCTTTTTTATTTTGTTTTTTATTTTCTTTTTTCGCCATTTTGTCCTCCTATATTTATTTTTTATTTTAAAGTGTAAATTTCTATATAGTTAACCATTAATTATCATCTAAAAAATAAATTCCGACCTAATGATATGAAACAAAAAAAGACCTGTAGAAAATCCTATGATACTAATCTGTAAATAAATATTGCCATAAATTTAATTAAAAATCGTTCGGTTCTGAACCGATACAAAAAACTATTTCAAAATTAAAGATTACATAAATAGTAGATAAAGAAAATATATTTTTAAAATTATTTTAATTTTTGATACTTTGGGCACTATTTACAATTCTATTTTTGATCGGGCCCATTAAAAAAGTTTATACTAGTTGTTGCATTGAATTTCGACATTTTTTGTCAAAAAAATAAACTATCCCTTATCTTAAATATAGTTTTTAGCTTTAATTTTTAACAGAGGTTGAAATTTATTATTTTATATATTATAGTCTTTAACTATTAATTAATAATTAAATACACATTAAACTGGGAAATAAAAAAATGAACACTATTATATCTAATTATAGCTACCAAATTAAATCTAATAAATTACTTTCAAAAGACTGCAAGTTTAAAAAAATAATTTAAGTTATTATTTACTTAAATAAAGAGTTTGAGAAAAAATATAATGTATCAATACACAAAATTCATTTTAATTCTGAAAAACTAAAGGAGCTTCAAGTTAACCATCGGGAAGACATACTTCGCGTACTAAACTCAAATATATATAAAGAACATAAAAAAGAAACTATAATTAATACTCTAAGAATAGATTTAAGATTTTTAGTTAAGCTAAAAGTATTAGAAAAAATGCTAACATTTTCAAATAACTTTGAAGAATTCAAAGGAACACTTTATATATATAAAGTGTCCCCCATTACACATAAATTAATTGATACATATTTTAGTGGCACCAGATCAAACTTAATTAAGAAAGCAAAAGAAGAAAAAGATACTCTAAAGGAAGAAAAAGAGTCTTTTAAGCCTTAAAATATCACTAAAAATATCGCTGTACATAATAAACAATATATAAATATATGTAATAAGAATTCTATAGAAAACTCTTTCTTTAAAAGAATTAAATCAATAATTTCTAACACTAAAGAACCAATCAAAACACTGAAAAATATTTTATTAAACTATAAAGATTTTAAAAATCATCTAAAATATGATTATGAATTAAAAGATATTAAAGAATTTTTTTTATTTAAACTAAATCTCGACAAACAAAAAATTCACTTTATAAGAAAAACTATACCCTATAAAGCCGATTTCTATACTCTTGCGGGAGAATTTAAAGATACTTATACTACCAAATGGAAAATAAAAAAATAACTAGCTTTTCAGGACATGCTGGTATAATAGCTAATAATATTTTAGCTAACATTTTGACAAAGGGATTAAAATTTGAGTAATTTAATTGAAAAGCTCAAAAACAAAAAAATAACATAGAAAAAAATTATATTTAATAAAATTGAGGAAGTAAAAGTAGAAAATATACTACACAAAAATATTTAAACATCTAATTAGTTTTAGAATTATAAACAAGGGAGAAAGACTAAAACTTGCTTTTCAAAAATTTAATAACGCTAAAGATTTTCTTTTTTTTAAAATTTCTTTCCTTTGAAAGAAGATGACAAGTTCTTAGAAATAAGATATAGGCATGATAAACTCGATAAATCCTTTTTTCTTAAAAAGAAAATAATAAAACCTATATAATAAAAAAACTCTATTATATAGAATTTGCCTTTAAAAATGACTCTATTAAAGCATATGTTTAATCTTTAAAAAAGCTTCTAAGAAAGAACAAAGAAAATACCGAGTATTATCAATTTAATTTATCACACTTAAAAATGGGAAAAAAAGTATATGAATTTTATAATAAAAAATTAAAATATGAGGGGGTTATAAATAAATGAATCAAAAACCCTAATTATAATTACACTGGCAAGTGTAAAAAAAAAGGGGGGAAGCTCACTTTCTATAATTTTTTCTTATATATTAAAAGAATTAGACAAAAAAGTACTATTAATTGATTTAGATCCACAAAATTCTTTAACTTCTTATTTTAATCAATATATTTCTAATATTAAAAAGCGCAATGTTTATAAATTTTTAAAAGGAAATGCCTATTTTGGTAAATGTGAAAATAAAATTAATGAATATATTTCTATAATTCCTTCTCATCCTGTTTTAGAAACATTTAACACAAACGATATAGATTATAAAGAAATTATTTTAGAACTTAGATTAAATAAAAGTACTAAAAGTTTTGATTTTAATTATATTATAATAGATACTTTTCCTAGTAGAAATTTCCTTTTAAGGAATGCTTTAAATGTTACAGACCATATTATAACTCCAGTTCAAGTAGAAAGATGGTCAATAGAAAGCTTTTCTATTTTAACGGGAACTATTAATAATATTCAAAATATTAAAAATAAAAAATATAATATTTCTATTATAGAAAACCAATTTATTAAAAATAGGAACCCTTTGAAGGGGGTGTGGGATACACTGTATAAAAAGCATGGTAAATATATAAAAGGAAAGATTCGCTTTTCAAATAGTATAAAAGTTTTTATAAACGACCTTTTAGAGCCTCCTTTGAAAGAAATTTATTATAGGAAAGCTTAAAATGCTTTAAAAGATATACTGTAAATTACTATTTTTATAATCTTTGATATAGTAATAGTAGATTATATTATAAATATAACAAAAATTAATACAACATTAGATGAGTATACCCTGACAGTATTTATTGATGCGCATATGCATATATAAAGTTTTGTTCTTATTCCATTAAACTTTGCTCATTTGGTAGTTCAATAGGCACTGTGACAATAATTAGTGATTTTCATGAAATATCAAATGTTAATGGTATTAATGGTATTAATTTTATGCTAAATAATCCTAAAACCCCGAATTTATTTTTTTAGGGCTCCCTCTTTTTGTATCAGCGCAGTCTTTAGAATTTGAAACTTCAAGGTATGTATTAGATGATCAAGATGTAGAAAAGTTGATGGAATTTAATGATGTTTACTTATTTGTCTGAAACGATGGATTTTAAAGGCGTAATTAACAAAAACATTGGGATTATAGATAAAAATTTAACTTTAAAATATATATCTTCGGGATTAGTACTGATCGTGGGTGTTCAACAATAGAATATTCAAAATGTAAATTATCTATAGAGGTTCCTAAACTCAAAAGAATAGCTTTTTTAAAAGAAGTTGATAATTTAGAGTAAATGCTGTAGTTATTAGGTATAAAATCAATTTTAAATTTTAAGGTAATTAGGGGAAGAATTGTATAGAGAGATGCATTAGCTGTTTTCCCCATAAATATAGCAGTAGCATTAGAACTATCAACTCTCTTACTATAAAAATATCCATGCCTATCTTCAAGATAATTGCTATTAAACAACATATCAACAAATAACTTTGCAGAAAGGAATATTTTACTTCTATCAACAGTTAAAATTAATGGATTTTTTATTAATTTTAACACTTCCTAGGTTATTGCTCAACCGAAATATATTTCCCGAATTCTTTATCTTGCTCTATAATTTTAGTTAGCATTTTTTCTATTATTTCATCAATATTTTTTATCAAATACTCTAAATTAAAAAGCCCGGTAACACAATTAAATAACAGCCTATTGCCCCTACTCTCAAATTCTTGTATAATCTCTGAAGAAATACCTCCCCACTAATATCAACATAAATTAAACAATTCTCAGCATTTATTGCTAATATCCCTCTCGAATACCTATTAGATAGGTATATGCAAGCATATATTACTATAAAAGACAAATAAACCAATAAAGATAAAATCCAAGAAGAGAGCTCCTATATTAGGAACCAATACAGGGAATATAACATATTCTTAATCTTATTTCAATATCTCCTTATTTATTAAGAATCTTTTATTATACGGCTTATCGTTATATATATTTTTTTATTTCTTTTTTGCAGGTGTTTCCATATTGAAGAGAATTAATTGCTTTTTCTATATTTTCTATGCAAGTATTTGCATATTCTATTGAATAGTTTGCTAATTCTTTTGCACGTTTCTGTTCACTTTTGCTAAAGCCTATATCAATCATATCTTCTTTTCTATTTTCATTAAGTATTCTTTTATGAATAGATTCTCCTAATTTATCCTTAGCATTTTTTAACATGTTTTTAGCAGATTCCCAGTAATTATGTGCATTTTGGGTATGGATATACATCTCTTCTAAATTTTTCTGTATTATAGGCTTAACACGCTGCATTTGTCTGATTAAATATCTTCTTGACTGAGGAGTTTTATTAAGCTTATCTAACAAAAAATGAAAGGAAAAAAGGTAATCTAACAAGCTTTTATAATCTAGGTTAATATCAGAAATGTCTTTATCTAAGTTATTTTTAGATAGGTCTTTTAAGATAAGTTCTGCTTTTTTAATCTCCATAAGAGACTTTTTTTCATAATCTTTTTCTGCAAACTTATCCAAGTCGGCTTTAATTTGATCTTCTGTGAGTAGAACACGTGTATATTTAAATTGTTGATTTGCTTTAGTAATAATCCTATCTTGTACCTTTACATCTGGCAAACTTTTTTCTCTTAAATCATTATTTTCCATTTCCAGATTTGGTAATAGAGAATTTTCATTTACAACTTTATCATCTGCTATTTGTTGTTCTAACAAAGCCGAGTATGGGTTTGATTTTAAAATTTTTATGTTTTGCTTTAGCATTTCCTTATTATATTTTTTATCTTCCTTTTTACTTCCTTTAAAATCTCTTAAAGCTAATGAAACATTTTCTATTGCTTTGGATGGAAATTGAGAAGAACAACTTTCAAATACAAACAACGCGCAAGTTATAATAACTATAAAGAATTTTTTTATAATTTTTCCAATGTAAAAATACATTCATTGTACCTTCCCTTATTTTAATAATATTATAGAAATATATGGCAATAACAGCTATATTTCAAATAATATGTAAATAGTAATAATCAAAAAACTCAATAAGAATAGAAGAAAATGATTATATTAAGCTACTCTAAAAATAGAATTTGGAAAGTTATGTCTACTGTTTTTCTACTTTTAAATACTTGCAATCCAGATTTTAACGCTGCCAGAAAAGATATTAAGAATCAATCTAACAAAAAAAATATATAAAAACCCTAAAATCTGATAAAAAGGGATTAAAATCTAAAATAGAAGTAACCTCCATCAAGAAGTAAATAAAAATCGAAAATAAAATCCTAGCAAAATAACAAAAAACACGCCAATTAATGATTTAAAAAATTTAATAGAAACAAATTACAAAAGATAGATAAAAATATATGGAAAAAATAAAAGAAGAACCTGGGGATCAATATAGAATGACGATCTTCAGAGCAATGAATTAGAAATCATCAAAACCGATAACTGCTAATACTGAGAGATCTATTAGATATAGAAGAAAGACTTCCCCAAAAAGATTATCTGGAAAATTAAACATTTTAGATTTAAAGAAGCTTAAAAATTGGTTTGAAGAATTATTATCTATAAAGACAATCGTATCAAAAATGTTAAGCCACCTTTTATTGGGTTATAAAAACGATAAAATCCTATACAAACAAATAATAACAATAAGCTTCAATCTCATGTAACCGAAATTTGCCAGCAGATCGAAGAAAAATAAAAATAAATAAAAAAGCTAAAAAATAATTTCTTTTCAATAAAGAACCCTTTGGGTTATATATTAAAATTACAGTAATACAAGAGCCTGCTTTAAATAAGAGATATCCCTAGAGTTTTAATTAAAGATTATAAAAGAATTTTTAACCTATAATTTATATAAGCCTTGAATGAAGATAGGTTTGTTAAATTGATTTATTGATTTTAAATATAGAACATAGGCAATAATTAAGCTTTAAAAGACACCAAAACTAGGATTTTGCTTACTTTAATACATGTTCTTTAGCAATATTTAAGAAACACGCTACCTTACTTTTATAAATGTTGGGGCAAACTTTATCCTGCACTTGCATATAGAACTTACACTTGACTCGCCTTATAAATCCTATCAAGTTCTAAAGCGGTATTAAAACCCGATGTCTCGCTTTTAGAATAAATAAATATATTTTCTTTTAGAAAATCCCCAAAGCACTTTAAGAAGCAAAATAAAAGATAATAATAAATAAAATGCTATAAAAGTTGATGATATTCGGGATGATTTAGAAAGATTAAAAAGTTATTAAAAGAAATGAAAGGATAACTTGAGGCTTCTAGAAAGGAAGAGATCCTTTTCAAAGCTATAAAATATGAAGTATATAGTGTAAATTATCCTAAACAATACTTAATTAATTTTTAATATAAAAAAATCAAGAAGATATTATTAAAATATATTATAAAAAAATATGCTTTTAAAAAAATATTTCTAGTTAATTAATATAAAAACCTATAAAAACTCTTTTTAGAAATTACCAATAATTTTTGCCAAATCATCTTCTTTTACCCCATTATAAACTCTTTATTTTTAAAATCTTAGACCCTTAAAAAACAAATAAAATGATACATTGCTGCATTTATAAATCTATAAACATTATTTTCTTCAATTTCTAAAAGTTTTTTAGTTTATCTACTACTTTTTTTAAAAATCACTTCACTAAGAATAGCTTTTGCATTATTTTATAATAATTTTTTTAGCAAAAACATATATTTTATTAAGTAAATAAAATCTCTTTATAGTAATTAACTAAACTTGAATTGTTAAGCTTAGTTAAGCTTATTTATTCTTAAATAATTCTCATATCCTTTTATTAAAGACGAAATATAGCCTTCTCCTTTCTTATTTTTTAATACCTTAAAGTCATTAAGTAAAACCCTAAAATCTTCTTTGGTTAGTGAATAGAGACTGGCTACAATAAAATTATTTTCATTTTCTTTTTCTTTGAAGAATTCATCTTTGGTATCCAGATTTAATATTTTATCAACTTCTTCTTTATTAAGCTCAAAATGTTCTAAATAAAGTAAATATTTAAAGTTCTCTGGATCATTTTTAGTTATCAGTAGAGAAGTATTTTTTACAAGATTTAGATATAAAGAATTACTTAAGATTTCTTTTTCTTCGGGTTGAGGCATTGGACATTGATATAAACATGGTTTTTGAACATGTATATTAACAAATCTTCTTAGAAAAAAATCAAATGGTAATGAATTAAAAATAGATATAATAAACAATTTTTTATAAATAGATATTGGTTTTTTCTCATAATTTATATACAATGAATTTACACAATAACAATTTTTAGGAGATAAAGTGCTAATCATGGTTCTTTCATTGGTATTGCTTGCAATATCTCTATATAGTATTCTTTCAGTTTGATGTTGATTATCTTTAGATAATATTTTTTCTAAATCTTTTTTATCTATCCATAGTAATTTAGAACTTCCTTTTGCGGATTTATCTTTAAAAAATCTTGAATTAAACTGATGAATATTGGCTCCAGAATAAAGAAATATAAAGTTTTCATTATTATATTCTTTATAAAATGTTTTATACTTTGTTAAATGCAGCCCCCCTCCAAAGTCAATATATTTTTCACTAAGAATACTAAATGAACTAAACATTTTATTAATTAAGCTAAATTCTTTATTATTTTTAAATTCTATTATTGACTCTTGAATAGGGGATAGTTTTTTTATTTGGCCTATATTTAATTCAATTCCTTTATAAGGATCATCCTTATTGTCTTTTAAATCACTAGTTATTTCCTTAATAATATTATCGCTGCTCTTAATCATGAACTTTACTTTAAAATTTGTTGTAGGAACTTTGGTATTACTAAGCTGAAATATTGCAAATTTAAAAAGCGATACTACATCTTTAAATCTTTTTTGATTTTGAAATTGATAAATATAATTAAGTTTATAGTTAGCAAATATATGTTTTCTTAATGCCCTGGAACTAGATTCGCTCCAAAAAGCTGCGGGAACTAAATAGGTCAGATTGCCTTTTTCTTTTAGTAATTTTAAATTAAATGCAATAAAATATCTAAAAAGATTTGGATCACCACCACTAGTAAAGTTTTTAAAATCACTTTTATAAATATTATTAATAGTGCTTATACTATTTTTTTCTTCATTGTATTCAATGCTTAAAGGATGATTATCTTTACTGAGTATTTCTTGCTTTATTTTGTTTTGTTCTTTTATGCTTAGTTTTCTGTAGCCAGGAACATGTTTTGAAAAAAATTCAGATTCATCAAACTTAGTTTTCTCCCACGGAGGATTTCCAATTACAATGTCAAATCCTTCCTGAATATCTGGAAACTCAATTCCATAGTGGAAAAATTTATAGCAGCTACTTAATTTTTTAATTTTCTCTATTTTTTCTTTATCTTCACTAGAAGTTTTATTGCCCAAAATATTTTCAATTAAACTGATTACAGCTGTAATATCACTAAATTCTATATTTAAAGATTTATAAAAAGATAATGAATAAAGTTTAATTAAAGAAAATATTATTCTTAAATTATCCGCATCTTTACTCTCTTCATATTCTTTGTATATATTTTTAGATTTTTCTATATCTTCTTTGGTAGTATCGTTAATGCCTTTAATTTTTTGATAGCTATCTTCTAAAATAATTGTAATTTCTTCAATTCTTTTTTTAAACAAAGAAAATCCACCTTCAAATTTCTTTTTTGTAATATCAAAAAATTCATCTTTGGCATATCCTAGTAGGGCATTTCCTACTTTGATGTGATGTTCAATAAAGCTTAGTGGCGTTCCAAAAATAAAGGTATTAATCCATAAACTTAGCATAGTAATTTCAACCGAAATGGGATTAATATCAACACCATAAATACACTTCTTTAGTAGCATCCTTTTAAGTACCAATTCTTTACTTATACTATCCTGAACATCATATTCTTCACTTTCTTTAAGAATAGCGCTATATTCTTTATCAAGCTCTTTTTTTACATCTGCAAATTTATCTAGCTCGTACCACACTTTCTCTGTTAGGTAATCTAGACAAGAAATTAAAAAATGCCCTGATCCACAAGAATTATCAATAATTTTTATATCTAAAGGAGACTTAGTTTTAAGCTGTTCTTCAATTGATGATATTACCATAAAATCAGTTAAATCATCTGGGGTGTAATATGCTCCACTTTTCTTTCTATCAAGAGATCTGGATGTAAGATAGATATTACCTTTATAGTATGTAGCAATTTTGTTTGCTTTCTTATTTTTAAGCTCTTCTTCGGTACGAATAAGATAAACCCCGTCTTCAATAATGCGATGAACAGTCGTATCTGCAATTCTTAGGTCATATTCAAGTAGAGTCTCGTATAATTCTCCAAAACTTTTAGGATCTAGCTTTGAATACTCTACAAATTTTTCATCTTTAATATTTTTTTCTTCAAAAAAAAGTATTTTAACCAGTACTTCTTCAAGTTCGCTAATACTTAATAAACTTTCATTATTTAAATATTGAACCTTGTCTTCTGCAAATAATCCTCCATTAAATATGGGAAACTTTATTGCATCACTTCCCTTATCAAGCAGATTAAAAATTGTTATTATTTTTTTATATCCTAATTTCTTTTTTGTATTTTCATCATAAAAAAAATATCTAAAAGATATAGAAGATCTGTATAGCTTATTTTCTTCTAATATTTTCTTAAAAATATCATTATCTTCAATATATGCAATAAAAAATATTCTTAAAATAAAAATAATTGATTCTTCAAGTATGCTAGCTAAAATATTCTGAGTAATTTCTTTGCCTGATACTTTAAATTCCTTGTCATATATATTTTTTGCAATTTTAAATACTATAGAATCGTCGGGCCTTTCATAAAGTATCTCTTTCAAAGTTTTTTGAATTATCTCTTTTTCTTTAGCTATTTGTTCTTTTTCAAGCTCTATTACATTGCTTGTCTTTAGGTATCTTTCTTTTCTTATAAGGTAGATGAATAAAATAAACCATTCTTGTTCTTTGTATTCTTCTTTTTCTTTAATTTTAGAAAAATTAAATTCAATATATCTTTTTTCTCCATAAAGAACTTTAGATTTGTCATATAATCTCCATACCTTTCCATTTGAAAGTATCCCATAATGTTTTTGATATTGATTTAGATATCTATATAGTTGATCTTCTGCTTCTTTTACTTTATTTTTAGTGCCAAAACTAAATAATGGACGCTTAACTTCTGCTATAAGTAAGATATCTTCGGCTAAAATAGGCTCATTATTTTTTTTAGCTTCTTCTAATTTATTATTAAAATCTACTCTATTTTTATCATTTTCAAAAAGTAGTATATCTACTCTAGACTCCATTCCTTCTATTTGCCCGACTTTTTGTTGTTCTACTGAATAATTTAGTTCTTCAAATATAGATCTTAATAAAGACTCTATATTTGCTTCTGTTGAATTATCATCTATTGAAGAAAGTTTATTCTTTATAAGAATAAAAAAGTCTTTTAGTTGATTAATATTCTCTTTTTTTATAAAATTTTTTGATAGTTCTTTATAAAGAGATATATTTGGATCATTTGTTTTTATAATGCTATTATTTTTCATTATTTGTGTTTATAAGAACTATTTATGTTATTTATAAATCTTTTTTAGCTCTTCTTAATACTCATAGTATATCCCAAGATTGATTTTTTTAAAAGTTAAAAAACTAATCTTAGACAAGTTACCCAAAACTTGTTTTAATATTTATTTAACTTTATTTACTCTATCTCTAGAGCAAGATTGTTCAAAATTATTCCTAGCTTTTTTTCTATATTTTCAGCAAAATCAATTTTATGTAAGTTTAATTGTATTGCAATTATATTAAATAATTAAAAATTCGATCTAAATAATCATCTATAAGAAAGTTATTATCTCAGGCTTAATAAATATAATTAGAGTTATTAATTTATTTTCTATAGGCCGCCCCATGACATCAAGAGCATCTAAAAACACTTTTTTCAATCTCCTAATTTTTATTTTAAACACCTTATAATCTATGGAGCATGGGTAAAAAAGGGTTCTATCCTTTTTATTTTCAAAATCATAATTATCTAATCTTTTGTTAATTTCTTCTTTTGAAACATCTTATTCAGAATTATGAAAGCAGTAAAAATTTAAAAAATTCCTGTAAGAACTTATAATTTGTAATTTTTTAGTAAATAGTGAGAGGAATAAAACCAATAATCCGAATATTTAATAAAAGATGAAACTAAAAGGAAATATCAAAAAAACAAAAAGACCCTATAATAGAATTAATCTGGATTAAGAGTGACTAAGCTGTATAAGAAAATTTTAAATCAAAGAAAAGATTTTTTACATATAATCATCTTATTGATTTATAGTTGAATATAAAAACACAGCACTAGAGAGATCATAAATTTAAGATATACAAAAATAATTTAAAGTTAATAAAACTAATAAGTCCTAAAATTTAGATTTTAAAATGAAAAAACCCCTTTTCCGGGCATCTTTTCGACATTAAACTAGGCAAAATAAACTTAAGCCTATTAGAAGTAATAGGTTACCATTAATTAAACATTAAAGTCAATAAAACTTGAAAATTTATTTATTACTTTTCTTTTTAGAATTATCATATTTAATTATGATCTCTGATAAAATATCTTTTTTATTTTTAAAAATCTCCTTTAAAATAAAATATACTCTTCTGGTATCTTTTTTGCAAAAATTATATAATTCATTATCTTTTATTAAAATTCTAATTGGGGTATTTTCTTTATTATTTTTATTTATATTTTCTTGATTTATTTCTGATACCCCTTGTTTTTGTATGGTATGATATATACTATTAAACCCCACTTCCTTAATTTTATCAATAGAAATAATGCCTTCTAAAACCTTTTCATAAACTTTTAAATATGTATAAGCCTGCGTTTTTGCAATTATAAAAGATTTTATAAATTGCTCAAAGCTTTTAAAGCCATCGTATTTATAAAGCTCTTTTTGCTTAATTTTATATAGAATTTTCATTCTTTGAATTTTATTATCAATATCATCTTTTAAATTAAGCTTTAATTGATCTTTTAGATCATTATAAATAATTAAATTTTCATCTTGATTATTATTTAAGTTTTGACCTTTATCAATAAACTCTTCAAGCCTGTCATTTAAAATGATCTCTTTTTTATTTTGTTTTTTATTTTCTTTTTTCGCCATTTTATCCTCCTATATTTATTTTTTATTTTAAAGTATAAATTTCTATATAGTTAATCATTAATTATCATCTAAAAAATAAATTCCGAATAATGATATAAAACAAAAAAAGACATGTAGAAAATCCTATAATACTAATCTGTGAATAAATATTGCCACAAATTTAAATTTGTATCAATATTTTTAATTTATTACCAATAATTAAAAATCGTTCGGTTCTGAACGATACAAAAAACTATTTTAAAATTAAAGATTACATAAAAAATAGATAAAGAAAATCTATTTTTAAAATTATTTTAATTTTTGATACTTTGAGTGCTATTTACAATTCTATTTTTAATCGGATCCATTAAAAAAGTTTATACTAGTTATTACATTGAATTTCGACATTTTTTTGTCAAAAAAATAATCTGTTCCCTAACTTAAATATAGTTTTTAGCTTTAATTTTAACAGAGGTTGAAATTTATTATTTTATATATTATAATCTTTAACTGTTAATTAATAATTAAATACACATTAAACTAGGAGATAAAAAAATGAAAGCTGTTATATCTAGTTATAGCTACCAAATTAAATCTAATAAATTACTTTCAAAAGACTGTAAGCTTAAAAAAATAATTTCAGTTATTATTTACTTAAATAAAGAGTTTGAGAAAAAATATAATGTATCAATACACAAAATTCATTTTGATTCTGAAAAACTAAAAGGGCTTCGAGTTCACCATCAAGGAGACATACTTCGCGTGCTAAACTCAAATATATATAAAGAAAATAAAAAAGAAACTACAATTAATACTCTAAGAATAGATTTAAGATTTTTAGTTAAACTAAAAGCATTAGAAAAAAAAATACTAACATTTTCAAATAACTTTGGAGAATTCAAAGGAAAACTTTGCATATATAAAGTGTCCCCCATTGCACATAAATTAATTGATACATATTTTAGTAGCACCAGAGCAAACTTAATTAAGAAGGTAAAAGAAGAAAAAAATACTCTAAAGGAAGAAAAAAGGTCTTTTAAACCTCAAAATATCACTGAAAATATCACTGTAAATAATAAACAATATATAAATATATATAATAAGAATTCTATAGAAAACTCTTTTTTTAAAAAAATTAAATCAACAATTTCTAACACTAAAGAACCAATCAAAACACTGAAAAATACTTTATTAAATTATAAAGATTTTAAGAATTATCTAAAATATGATTATGAAATAAAAGATATTAAAGAATTTTTTTTATTTAAACTAAATCTCTACAAACACAAAATTCACTTTATGAGAAAAGCTGCACCCTATAAAACCGATTTCTATGCTCTTGCGGGAGAATTTAAAGATACTTATACTACCAAATGGAAAATAAATAAAATAACTAGCTTTTCAGGACATGCTAGCATAATAGCTAACAATATTTTGGCTAACTTTTTAACAAAGGAATTAAGATTTGAGTAATTTGCTTGAAAAACTCATAAATAAAAAAAATAACATAGAAAAAAAAATCATATTTAATAGAATTGAGGAAGTAAATAGTAGAAAAATATACTACACAAAAATATTTAAACATCTAATTGGTTTTAGAATTACAAATAGGGGAGAAAGACTAAGACTTACTTTTCAAAAATTTAATAACGCTAAAGATTTTCTTTTTTTTAATCTCTTTCCTTTGAAGGAAGATGACAAGTTCTTAGAAATAAGATATAGACATGATAAACTCGATAAACCCTTTTTCCTTAAAAAGGAAAATAATAAAACCTATGTAATAAAAAAACTCTATTATATAGAATTTGCCTTTAAAAATGGCTCTATTAAAGCATATGTTCAATCTTTAAGAACGCTTCTAAGAAAAAATAAAGAAAATACCGAGTATTATCAATTTAATTTATCACACTTAAAAAAAATGGAAAAAAAAGTATATGAATTTTATAATAAAAAATTAAAAGATGGGGGAGTTATAAATAAATGGATCAAAAAAAACCAATTATAATTACACTGGCAAGTTTAAAGGGGGGGGTTGGGAAAAGCTCACTTTCTATAATTTTTTCTTATGTATTAAAAGAATTAGGCAAAAAAGTACTATTAATTGATTTAGATCCACAAAATTCTTTAACTTCTTATTTTAATCAATATATTTCCAATATTAAAAAGCACAATGTTTATGAATTTTTAAAAGGAAATACCTATTTTGATAAATGTGAAAATAAAATTAATGAATATATTTCTATAATTCCTTCTCATCCTGTTTTAGAAAAATTTAACACAGACGATATAGATTATAAAGAAATTATTTTAGAATTTAGATTAAATAAAAGTTCTAAAAGTTTTGATTTTGATTATATTATAATAGATACTTCTCCTAGTAGAAATTTCCTTTTAAAGAATGCTTTAAATGTTACAGACCATATTATAATTCCAGTTCAAGTAGAAAGATGGTCAATAGAAAGCTTTTCTATTTTGACGGAAACTATCAATAATATTCAAAATATTAAAAATAAAAAATATAATATTTCTATTATAGAAAACCAATTTATTAAAAATAGGAACACCTTAAAGGAGGTGGAGGATGTACTATATAAAAAGTATGGTAAATATATAAAAGGAAAAATTCACTTTTCAAATAGTATAAAAGTTTTTATAAACGACCTTTTAGAGCCTTCTTTGAAAGAAATTTATTATAGGGAAGCTGAAAATGCTTTAAAAGATATATTGTAAACCACTATTTTTATAGTCTTTGATATAGCAATAGTGGGCTATATTATGAATATAACAAAAATTAATGGAATATTAGATGAGTATATCCCGTCAGGATTTATTGATGCGCATATGCATATAGAAAGTCCTTTTCTTATTCCATTAAACTTTGCTCATTTGGTAGTTCAAAGGGTATTATGACAATAATTAGCGATTCTCATGAAATATTAAATGTTAATGGTATTAATGATATTAATTTTATTTAGAAAAGAGGGGGTTTTAAATGCGATCCCATCCATATTTTATTCCTAAAAATTTATCATTTTCTTTTAATGTAAAAAGATTAAAGAAGTAATAGTCTTTATTATTATTATTATTGTTAAATTTTTGAAAGACAAGTCTTGATTTTTGTTCTTTATTGGTAATTCTAAAATTAATTAAATGTTTAGATTTAATTAAATGGTAAACAAAAGTCTTGTAAAATCAAATCAATGGCCAATAGTTAAAAACCCTGTTTGTATATAATATATTATATACAAACTAACTGAAATGTAATATGCTGCAATATTATCAATCTTGTTATTAATATGTAATGTTAATTTATTCTGTTTTCAAAATAAATTAACTACTTTTCGCTGGGAATTCCCTAAGGGGGATATAATTGAAAAAAACTAAAAATAGGTATAATTTACTATAATTATATAAATCCTATCTTTTATTATGAAAACTATAAATACATTGCCTCTATCGAGATATTGATATCTTATAATAAATAGACTGAAATACAATTCAATCTCATATTTTTTTTATTATCCTAATAAATAAGGATTTTATTTTAAATGCTTATTTCAATTTAGCTTTTACTATTTACATTGCTAAATATTTAATTTTAGCGATACACTTACTATAAAATTCTTCATTGGAACCCAAATTGATTTGGCGCTAAAAACTAAAGATTTGGATTGTTCTTTTACTGCTTTGTTATCAAAAGATTGTGGTTTATTGTATAGATGTTATGGATGGACTTTTTAAAAGCTTTATTTTTTATCTTTTTTTGTTTAAATTTATTTACAATAGAATCTTTGCCAGGAATAGATTATGAATATTTTAACAAGGATAAATCAGATCTTGCATATTTTATGAAATTTTGGGTGAATTCGATTTTTAAACTATTTTAAAAGATAGAAGCCGATTTATTGGGATTGTCAATTAATAGGAATAATATTTATAAAATCCATCTCTTTAACTTTTTTTATAGAAATAGTCCCCTCCAAAACTTTTTCATAAATTTTCAAATACATATAAGCCTGGCTTCTAGCAATTATGATGGGCTTAGTAGCTACATATAAATACAAATAATGTTACAACAGATGAGACTGCTCTAGCTCAAGTTGATGATCGTGAAAGTAGTTTTACCATGTTTGCTGATGATTCTACTGCCAATAGTAGTGTAGAAAAAAAAGCAAGAAGAAAAGGATACTAAGTTAACGAAAGAAGACGAAAAAAGCTGGACCATATCAATATAGTCTAGATAATATCTATAACAAATATACAGGATTTTATAATACTATTGATACCTATACTGCTTGTAGCAGTTGTAGTATTGGATGTTTTAGTAAAGCGTCTTCTGCAAGGCGTAGTCAAGCCCTTGATACATTAAAAAAATTAAATCTAGACCAAGAATATTCTAGTCTTAACAATATGCTAAAAGAAGCTGCTTTTGGTTATGATAAAAAAGATTTAGAGAATACAATAAAGGAATATGAGGAAGCCATAAATCAGGCCATTGAGGCTGAAAGTAAAATAGAGAAAGTAAAAGATTATAAAGAAGCTATAGATGCTGATGAAAAGAAAAAGAAAGAAAATATAGCTCATTTAAAAAATGTTAGGAATCTTCTTTCTGTTATTAAAAAGACTATAGAAGCATAAGTATTAGTATAGCTTATGCTTCTATAGCAGATAGCTTATCTTTTATAGAATTTAAGAAAGCTATTAAAGATTTTAATATTGCTGCAAATCAATATGCTAATAGAAAGGGAGACCATGCTGTTGATGTTATTGTGGGCGCTATTGCTAGTATTCATAGTGAATATAAGGATGGATTTAAAAGAGTAAAGATTTTTGCTAAAAGGAAAAGTGGCATAGAAGTAGAACGTATGATTACCGCTATTGATAATCTATGCTTTGTTTATAAGAAAGTTAAGCCTTAAATAACGAATAAGATAACAATAATGAAGTTTAAAAACAAGATTTTATTTCCCTTAATCTAATGGATTACTAATTTTTTATTGTGCGACCTTTGTTTAGTTGCTTGAAATGTTTTATTTGAATGGATTAAAGAAAGTAAGGGGAGTATTAATTCATAGTAAACCCAATAGATAGTGTTATTGTGCTCAAATATTATTTTAAAGAATTTGATTCTAGAAATGCTAAAAGCTTATTATTCAAAATTATATGCAAATGTTTACTCTTAAAGCTTTAAAAGACTAGACTAGAGAAACAGCCTAAATCTTACAAGATTTTTATTCACTCTATTACATAATGGCTATCATAGATATGATAAAGAATTCACATGTTTAAACAATATCGCTTAACATGAAAAATTTTAAAAAAGGTTTTGATGTGATTATATTTTCTCCTTTGAGATTGATAAAAATTTTTGCAAAATTAAAAAACTAAAATTTAAAAGAAAATAAAATAAGCAATAAAATTGAACAATAATGGCATACAAAATTCTACAAAAACTCATAAAATAATAATCAAAATAAAAAATAGCAAATCATTTAATTAATACTCTAATTTATATATCTTCATAATAGAAATATACTTTATTAATTCGTGGCAATAACGCGCGACTTTATTTTTTTATTATGTAATGCATAATTACAGGGGATTTTTTTATTAAAACTTTCTGAATTATTAGTAATTTTTGGTTTTTAGCTTTTACCTTAAAAAGGTACGGGGTATCGCTTTTTATAATGTAAGTTACAATATAATGTAATAATTTTAAAAACAAAGCAAAACATATAAGTGTTTACTTGCAAAATTTAAACAATTTTTGTTCACTTAACAGTGATTATATTTCATACTAATGCAATTTTAAAATCTAGTAATAGGTTTTGTTGATAGTTTTTAAATTTAAGTTCCTTAAAAAAGCCTATTTATTATTAGATTGTAAAAATTATTTTATTATATTTATAAATAATAAGATTTTTATTGGGGAAAATTAAGAGTCTCGATCGTAATAATACTTCCCAATAGAAAGGCTGTTGCGATTGGCATTGCTCTTAATGAAGAAAAAATACTGCTTAAGTATTTAAGTAAATTTTGATAAAAATCAAAAGAAGTTAAAAAATAATGAGCTTCTTTTAAAAGACATGTAATGCAATAGAAGCTAAAAAAGAATAAATATTTTAAAAAAAGAAATAATTCAAAAAACTATTAAAGAGATAGCAAAAAAGTTACTAAATTTGATTTAGACAAGATTCTTAAAGAATTAATTCTTCTTACTTTAAGAATGCTTTTTATTGAGGATAATGGCATTTTTAAAAAAATATGAAATATAATTTACATATAACTTATATTTCATATTTATTACTATGATAAATTTAAAAGTTCTTTAGATTTTAATAATATTATTATTTTATAATAAAAAATGCCCAAAGAGAATATATGAAACTATTTATATCAATGAAAATATGTTAATTGATATAAATAAAAAGATTGATAAAAAATGTGCTCAATTTTAATTAATTTTATAAGTGTTATAAATACATTTGTTTTTTTATTAATACTTATTTTTTATATATTATTGGTTATTATGGCATTTAAATTTTAAAATAATTAAAGCTAATAATAAATATTGTAATATATAATATAAGACACTATAATATATAGTGTCTTATATTAGCATTGTATTCTATTAAGTAATTCTATTAAGTAATTCTATTAAGTAATTCTATTAAGTAATTCTATTAAGTAATTCTATTAAGTAATTCCATTAAGTAATTCCATTAAGTAATTCCATTAAGTAATTCCATTAAGTAAGTATTAGATTTTAAGCAGAGGAGAATATTTATGAAATATAATACAATTATGGGTATATTTGTTTTTTTACTTTTGTTAAATTCCTGCAATCCGGATTTTAATAACGTAAAACAAAAAGAAAAGCTTAATAAAAAAACAGTTCCAAAAGAAGAAACGCCCGATGAAAGAATAAAAAACGAACTGATTAGTGATTTAAGAAATTTAATAGAAATAGGTAATACAGATAGAGAAAAATATGTAAAAAAAATGGAAGAAGAGCCCGAAAATCAATATGGAATAGAAATTTTCAAAAGATTGGATTGGGGCGGGCCATCAGCAGAAGCGATATCGGCTAATAGCAAAAGATCTATAGAATATAGAAAATTTATTTATGTTGCATTAAATGATATCGACACTAATGACTTGGGTGAATTTACAAAAATTTTACTGCTTTCAGGACAGGGAGAAATCATAAACAATTTAAATGGCTTCGGAAGAACTTTAGATCCCTCGATTGTTCACTTATATTCTAAAAAAGAGACTTTAGACAAACTAGACATCTCGGATTTAGAGAAGCTTAAAAATTATTTTAAAGAATTATGGTCTATAAAGACAGTCTTCTCAAAAATGTTTAACCAAATTTTATTAGATTATCGAAATGATAATAATCTCATAAAAACAGATAATAGTAAGCTTAGATCTTATACAATTCCACTATTTAAGCAAATTAGAGAAAAAGTCACAGAAGCAGAGGAACTAGTGGGTAAAATAATTTCAATATAAATTCAAAAAAATACAAATAAATAATTTATAAGCTCAATTATTCGCTGAAATATGCTTTTAGTTTGCTTTTTCATTGTTACTTTTAGCAAAAAAAGTAATTTTAGATAGAAAGAAGCAGAATAGATAGTAATCTTAAAAAATGATATAAGTCTAACCCGTAAGGGGGGGGTTAAATATACTTTCCATAACGTATTGTAAATTATGGTATTCAAAATTAAACGACATCATAGAAAAACCTGATTATATAGCTCCTGTGAAAGCGTGGTCGAGAAGGTTAAAACTACTGCTATTACATCTAAAATAAGGCATTGAATAGAGAGCTACCGTAGTTAAAATAACGATAAAAAAATACCGTTTAATAATATTATTTATATGTAAATATTTAAAAATCACAAATTTACTTTCAAGTACGTACAGCCTTATTTGCAAGCTTACTTTATTTAGTAATGATAAAAAGAAATTTTAAAAATTAAAAAAGCTTCTGTAAACTGTTTATACTCATAAAAAAACAACCTACATTTTTATTAAATTTACAATTACTATTTGTTTTTAATCTTAAAATGCCTTATGTCCGGGTTCATTATGTATAATCTTATAAACAATAGAGTAAGTGATGCTTATTTAAATTAACGCTAACTCACAAAATATCTTTTTAGTCAATATCCCATGTCTAATACAAGCTTGCTCAACATTTTTGAGAAGACTGTCTTATAGACCATAATTCTTTAAAATAATTTTTGATCTTCTCTAAATTTGAGATGTCTTGCTTGTCTAAAGTCTCTTTTTTAGAATATTAGAATATAAGTTAATAATCATAGAATCTAAAAATTCTCCTAATCTGCTAAAAACGTTAAGGATTTCTCCCTGTCCTGATAATATTACAATTTTTGAAAATTCACCCAAGTCATTAGTATCGATATCATTTAATATTACATAAACATGGTTTCTAAATTCTATAGATCTTCCGGTATTAGACGATATCCACTTTGGTGCGCCCACCCAACCCAATACGTCATAATAAACGAACATTTGGCAATAATTTCTACACTATAAATTGTATCTAACCAGCTTTAAGGGTGATTTGATGGAATTTTGTATTTTTTTATTAGCTTGATTTTTTGATACTCTTTAAAACTTTTTTTATAACCCAATATTGACTGTTCTTTTGCAAGATTAATATTTTTAGATTTTTTTCACAAGGCTTATTTTTTTTTATAAATTTTTCAGAAAAGTTTTTTATAGAATTCTTAATCTTATAAGCATCTTTTACATACTTATATGTAAGTGTAGTATTTAATACTGGTGAATTTGATGAATCAAGATCTGGAAAAGTAAGATTATCTATATTTTCTTGAAAAATGGAAACCATTGTTTATTTTGTAAATATTCTTTTATTTCGTTTTTAATGAATTTTCTTATATCAATTTAAGTAGACTTTCAGAAGAGTTCTTAAATTTTTTATTTTTTAGAAACTAAGACGTATTTGTGAAAATAAATGATCAAAATAAGCCCCTTTTTATAGAAATTTTAGAAAAATTTTTCAACAAAGAACTTTTCAATAGCGCTAAAAGCGTATCTTTAGCGGTTAATGACTATTTAAGGCTTTTAAAAATTGTATTCGAAAATCCAGTTCAATCTCTAATCAATTTTATACCAGACTGGCTTTTTGTATATAATCCTTTAGTAAAAGAACTTTCACTTGTTCATTTAATAATAGAAAAAACCAAACTAAAAGACCTTATTGATGATGAAGCTAGTGGGGCAATCTTCGACAAAGTTCCAGCTGTAATTATTGATTCTGGAGAAGATATTGAGACTATTTTCAAGCCTTGTTGTATGAATTTGGATATGCATATACTTTCTCAAAAACAGGTAAGTTATAAACTTTACCAATTTGGAAAAGCAAGGTAATTAAGCGGGATGTTGAAATCTGCTCTTTAGATGCGTCTAGTTATATTATGTCAAAAAGTAGTTCTAGTAGTTGCGATTCAACCAGAGTCATTTGAAGAGAAGACAAGTTCCAAAGCAAAGAAGAAGCAATATCAAAAAATGACCATTATACTCAGCGCCAATAAATGTAGCTGGCTTCTTGCAATTCCCCTTACGTAGCGGTGCTTCAAAAAGGTTTGGTGTATCCCGACGTTGTTTGCAAAGTCGGCAGCAAAGCTGTTTTTTCAGAATATAACCCCAGCAGCTCTCTTGTAGAAACTTGCCAAAAATATCCCTTTCATTATCACCTACATTTTCAAAAAAAAGCTTTCTACTTTTTGCAGTAGCTTCTTGATACATTCCTTGACAATTCCAATATTTGTTTTGGGACCATTTAAACTATAAAATTCTACCGAATTACTTCTATCTTTTGTAAATTTTTCTATTACTTTATTTACCTTTTCGCATAAATTATAACCATTTTTATCAGACTCAATATTGTCATTCTTATTTGACACTTTTAATATTTTTCTAGTAAAAAACCATCTATCCCTATTTTTGTATCATCTTTTCTATGATGTCGTTTAATTTTGAATGCCATAACTTACAAGACGCTATGGGAAGTATATTTAAATAAATTTAAACATACTTCCCATATTTAAAACTTCCTTACGGATTAGACTTATATCATTTTATTAAGATTGTTATCTATCTTACTCCTTTCTATCTAAAATTACTTTTTTTTACTAAAAGCAACAATGAAAAAGCAAACTAAAGGCATATTTCAACGAATAATTGAGCTTATAAATTATTTATTTATATTTTTTTAAATTTATATTGAAGTTATTTTACCCACTAGTTCCTCTGCTTCTGTGACTTTTTCTCTAATTTGCTCAAATAGTGGAATTGTATAAGATCTAAGCTTACTATTATCTGTTTTTATAAGATTATTATCATTTCGATAATCTAATAAAATTTGGTTAAACATTTTTGAGAAGACTGTCTTTATAGACCATAATTCTTTAAAATAATTTTTAAGCTTCTCTAAATCCGAGATGTCTAGCTTGTCTAAAGTCTCTTTTTTAGAATATAAGTGAATAATCGAGGGATCTAAAGTTCTTCCGAAGCCATTTATATTGTTTATGATTTCTCCCTGTCCTGAAAGCAGTAAAATTTTTGTAAATTCACCCCAGTCATTACTATCCATATCAATTAATGCGACATAAACAAATTTTCTATATTCTATAGATCTTTTGCTATTAGCCGATATCGCTTCTGCTGATGGACCGCCCCAATCCAATCTTTTGAAAATTTCTATTCCATATTGATTTTCAGGCTCTTCTTCCATTTTTTTTACATATTTTTCTCTATCTACATTACTTATTTCTATTAAATTTCTTAAATTACTAATCAATTCATTTTTTATTATTTTATCACGAGCTTCTTGTTCTTTTCGAGCTGCTTCTTTATCACGAGCTTCTTGTTCTTTTAGAGCTGCTTCTTTATCACCAGCTTCTTGTTCTTTTCGAGCTGCTTCTTTATCACGAGCTTCTTGTTCTTTTAGAGCTGCTTCTTTATCACGAGCTTCTTGTTCTTTTCGAGCTGCTTCTTTATCACGAGCTTCTTGTTCTTTTCGAGCTGCTTCTTTATCACGAGCTTCTTGTTCTTTTCGAGCTGCTTCTTTATCACGAGCTTCTTGTTCTTTTCGAGCTGCTTCTTTATCACGAGCTTCTTGTTCTTTTCGAGCTGCTTCTTTATCACGAGCTTCTTGTTCTTTTCGAGCTGCTTCTTTATCACGAGCTTCTTGTTCTTTTGGAGCTGCTTCTTTATCACGAACTTCTTGTTCTTTTGGAGCTGCTTCTTTATCACGAGCTTCTTGTTCTTTTCGAGCTGTTTCTTTATCACGAGCTTCTTGTTCTTTTAGAGCTGCTTCTTTATCACGAGCTTCTTGTTCTTTTGGAGCTGCTTCTTTATCACGAGCTCCTTGTTCTTTTGGAGCTGCTTCTTTATCACGAACTTCTTGTTCTTTTGGAGCTGCTTCTTTATCACGAACTTCTTGTTCTTTTGGGGCTGTTTTTTCATCACGAACTTCTTTTTTTAGGGCTGTTTTTTCATCAAGCGCTTTTTTTTAGGGCTGTTTTTTCATCAAACTCTTTTTTTTGTTTTACGTTATTAAAATCCGGATTACAGGAATTTAATAAAAATAAAAATACAAATATACCTATAATTGTATTATATTTCATAAATACTCTCCTTTGCCTAAAATCTAATACTTAATAGAATTACTTAATAGAATTACTTAATAGAATTACTTAATAGAATTACTTAATAGAATGAAATACATTATATATTATAATGTATAATATTATGTACCACAATATAGTTGTGGTATAAAAAACGTCACTATAGATGTCAAAATAGTAGATGTAACGAGAATCTTGATCATTTGAAGCGTTTCTAAATCAAAGCTTAGCTTTAGTTGGAAAATATTCTTTATTTACCAGCTTGATGGTAGAGTCAGCGCTAAATCTTGCTTCTAGATTATGTGTGGAAATTATTGCCAAATGTTCGTTTATGGCGTGGTGGTCGCGCTAAACTTCGTGTTTTTTGAAGTCCATTTGTAAACTGTAAGTATAATGGTCGTTTTTTGATATTGCTACTTCTTTGCTTTGGAACTTGTCTTCTCTTCAAATGACTCTGGTTGAATCGCAACTACTAGAACTACTTTTTGACATAATATAACTAGACGCATCTAAAGAGCAGATTTCAACATCCCGCTTAATTACCTTGCTTTTCCAAATTGGTAAAGTTTATAATTTACCTGTTTTTGAGAAAGTATATGCATATCCAAATTCATACAACAAGGCTTGAAAATAGTCTCAATATCTTCTCCAAGAATCAATAATTATAGCTGGAACTTTCGAGGATTGCCTCACTAGCTTCATCATCAATAAGGTCTTTTAGTTTGGTTTTTTCTATTATTAAATGAACAAGTGAAAGTTCTTTTAATAAAGGATTATATACAAAAAGCCAGTCTGGTATAAAATTGATTAGAGATTGAACTGGATTTTCGAATACAATTTTTAAAAGCCTTAAATAGTCATTAACTGCTAAAGATACGCTTTTAGTGCTATTGAAAAGTTCTTTGTTGAAAAATTTTTCTAAAATTTCTATAAAAAGGGGCTTATTTTGATCATTTATTTTCACAAATACGTCATTACTTCTATCTTTTGTAAATTTTTCTATTACTTTATTTACCTTTTCGCATAAATTATAACCATTTTTATCAGACTCAATATTGTCATTCTTATTTGACACTTTTAATATTTTTCTAGTAAAAAACCATCTATCCCTATTTTTGTATCATCTTTTCTATGATGTCGTTTAATTTTGAATGCCATAACTTACAAGACGCTATGGGAAGTATATTTAAATAAATTTAAACATACTTCCCATATTTAAAACTTCCTTACGGATTAGACTTATATCATTTTATTAAGATTGTTATCTATCTTACTCCTTTCTATCCAAAATTACTTTTTTTTTTACTAAAAGCAACAATGAAAAAGCAAACTAAAGGCATATTTCAACGAATAATTGAGCTTATAAATTATTTATTTATATTTTTTTAAATTTATATTGAAGTTATTTTACCCACTAGTACCTCTGTTCTTCTAGTTTTTGCTTTAACTTGCTCAAATAGTGGAGTTGCATAAGATCTAAGCTTACTATTATCTGTTTTTATAAGATTATTATTATCTTTATAAGCTAATAAAATTTGGATAAATATTTTTGAGAGGTCTTTCTTTATAGACCATAATTCTTCAAAATAATTTTTAAGCTTCTCTAAATCCGAGATGTCTAGCTTGTCTAAAGTATCTTTTTTAGAATATAAGTGAACAATTGAGGGATCTAAAGATCCTCCGTAGCCATTTAAATTGTTTAAGATTACTCCATTTCCTGAAATCAGTAAAATTTCTGTAAATACACCCCAGTCATTACTATCCATATCAATTAATGCGGCATAAACATGTTTTCTAAAATTTCTAGATCTTCTGCTATCAGACGATATCCATTCTTGGTCGAACCTTCCCCAATGCAAGCTTTTGAAAAGTGTTATTCCATATTGATCTGCAGTCTCTTCTTCAAATTTTTTTTCATATTTTTCTCTATCTACATTACTTATTTCTATTAAATTTCTTAAATTACTAATTAATTCATTTTTTATTATTTTATCATACTCTTCTTGTTCTTTTCGAGCTGCTTCTTTATCACGAGCTTCTTGTTCTTTTCGAGCTGCTTCTTTATCACGAGCTTCTTGTTCTTTTCGAGCTGCTTCTTTATCACGAGCTTCTTGTTCTTTTCGAGC
>NZ_QBLM01000003.1 GCF_008828755.2 [Borrelia] turdi
TTTAGAAACAGATAATATAGAAGATATAAACTTAAAATTAGAAACAATTCCTAAGAAAATAGAAGAAGAAAAAGAAAAAGAAGATACAGAAATAGCTAAAATTGCTGATGCGGGATTTGATTTTATAGATTCTTCTCTAGTTGAGCCTTTTGAAACTCTTGAAGAAGAGGAGCAAATGAGATTGAAAAGAATATTTTACTCATCTTTAAATTACGAAACAGACAAAATAAATACATTAAAAGAAATTACTGGAAAAATTACAAAAAATCTTAAAACCAGGGAGACAGTTATAAAATTTTTCTTTCTGACAGCACGGAGGATTCAATGGCTTATAGAAGATATAAAATCATTACAAGCCACATTAAAAAAAGATGAATTACACTCTCCAAACAAAGAGCTAGCCGCAAGGCTACTAATACAATTAGAAAGTAGATTAAAGGCAAAACAAAAATATAAGAAAATTTTAAATAACACTATTAGGGCTTACAATCAAGACTTAGGCGGCATTAAAACCAGTAAGGAAAAACTATTAAAACACATAAATAAAAATTATAATAAAGAACTTGATTTTATGTAGATCACCTATTAATAAAACAAAAAAAAATTAATACGTTGCACTTAATGTTTTTCAAAAGAGAAGAATTAACTTCTCTTTTTTTTTTATGCACTTAATTTAAATTCAAGCCAAAAACAATAATGTCTTTTTATTTTTATAAAAGTTTAAATTTAAACTTTAAATAATTTGATATACATTTGTAATATGTACTAAGAATTATTTTGTATTACATTATTACATTTTTATAAAAGGAGAATATTTTGAAAAAAAATGATTTAATATTAACTAATATTGTCATTGCAACATTTCTTTTGTGTTCTTGTAGTTTGTTTCAAGGACCAATAACACAAAGAATATCAACACAAATAAAAAGATTTAAAGAAGAAGTAGAACAATACAAGGACCAAACTGAAGACTCTGATCAGTTTGGAATGAAATATTCGGTCTTTAATACAGATACAACTGTCCTTAAGCTTTCAAAGCTCAGCTCAGACTCAAAAAAAGAGGAAAGGTTACTATTTTACTCTTCTTTGAATTACAATAAAGAAAGAATTGTAAGCTTCGGGAAAATACTCACACAACTTTACAAACAACAAGAACACCATAAACTAATTGAAGAAGTTGTCAAAGTGGGATATTCCAACATTCAAAAAAGCCTTGAAGAGATAATTTTAAAAATATCTGATGACAAAGATGAATTAAAAAAACTAGGCAAAGAAAACTTAAAAACTCTTGAGACTGCAATAAAAGAACTTTTTGAAATAAAACAAAATTGGATCGAAAAGGTAGATGAGATTATTCTCTACTACAACGAAAATTTAAAAAAAATTAAAGAAGATGTTGAAAGTCTAGCAGAACACATTAGATGTAAAATTAACCCGGAAAAATATGACACAACAGATGCAATTGCAAAAATAAAAGAAATATTAAATCCTAATTATAATTTACCAAACTTAACAATACCTGGGAGTCAAAATTGAATATGCTAAGACTTAAGCATTTTGATTTTATATACATTTAAAATCAAACAATCTAATACATTTTTTAAAAGGAGAATACTTTGGAAAAGTACAAAATAAAGTTTATTAAACTAGCAACAACATTACTTTTGTGTTCATGTAATTTATTTGACTCAAATCAAAAAATTGCCGAGAAAATAGAAAAAATAATAAAACCTGTAGTAGAAAAAATAGAAAGCGACAAAAACGAAAATGAATTAGGCCTTGGCGAAATAGAAAGTATTTTTATTCTTGTTAGAGGAAAAGATGAATTCTCTAAAGAGTACAAAAGACAATTTTATTCATCTCTTGAGTACAATAAAACAAGAATTAAAAACATATTAGAAATTTTATATAGAGCTTTAACATTAGAAAATGTTAGTAGAGTAGCTTTTAAACTGGAAAACGATTCAACACGATGGTTTGAACTTTTAAAGTTAATTGGGTTAATAATCGACAGGGGGTCAATTTTTATTCAAAATCCACTAGAAATTGCTATTCTTGACATATATAAAAGAAAAGACGATCTTATTAATTTTCATAACAAAGAAAAATTAAAAGAGATTAAAGATAAAATAAACAAAATTCTGAGCATAAAGCAACAATGGATTAAAAATATAGACAAAATTATTATTACTTACAATGATAATGTAAAACTTCAAGGCAATTTTCAAAAATTAGAAGCTTATCTGAAAACAACCTATGAAAATACATTAAAGCCGGACTCAAATGAAATTTACGATTTAATGATAGAAATTGGAAGGGATTTGCAAGAAAACTTATAAGTAGGCTTCAAAAAAAGAGCAAAAGATTTTTGCTCTTTTTTTTTATTTATATGTATTAATTATTTCTTAATTTGAACTATCTTTTTATTAATTAGTAATTAATTTTAATTATTAAAATTTATTAAAAAGAAATAAAGGAATAATATCTTGAAAATTAAACCATTAATAAATCTAAAATGCATAACCTTGTTTTTATTCTCTTGCACGGTTGAGGCCAACCTAGACGAAGATTATAAAAATAAAGTGGCAGAACTTCTAAATAGCACAACAAATGATCAAGCAGAACTAAGTATTAACACAAATTCAAATGCTGCTAAAAATCAAACAAACACCAATAAAGTGGCAAATTCAGCGGGCGTGCAAAAACAAGCACAATCAATAAAAAATAAAGGATTGCAAAACCTCTCGCAACAAAAAGTTGATCTAGCTAATCTAGCTAATCTGCCTAAATCAAAAAATCCGGTTGCTCCGGTTAATACGGCTACATCAAATAAAAACACACAAGTAAAAGTAGTAACGCCGCCAAAACAAATAGCATCTACACGAACGGTGAAACCTGTGTCTAGAAAGACAACAAAAACTCATGGCAAAAGAATTAATATTCCCCGAAAACATGCCCTTTATTCTGGAGATAGTCAACCAATAAGCCAGACAAGCTTTAGCGACTTACAAAGCAACAATTTTTCTGCAAATTACAGACAAGCTCAACCAAGCGCTGTCCAAGCATTTTCCGGTGATACTAGATTTCAAACGATAAAAAATGACTTTCTTGTAAGAATTTCTGAGGAAAAAAACAAAATACACAACAACGGATTTAGAGAAACTTACGATCAGTTTAAAATGAAAGATTCTGCATTTACTCTATTAGATGTTATTTCAAATGCTCAAGTTTTTGATCGAAGTTACGCACCAAAACTTAGCTCTTACGCACCAGAAGCAGAAAATAATAGAAATAAATTCTATGCGATGATGGATTTTGATCAATCTAAAATCACACAATTTGGATCAATGATGGAAATCCTTTTCCAGGAGGATAAAAATCACGACCTAATCAGATCATTAATAAGATCAGGGCTTGGAATACAAATATCTTTAGACTTCGCAATAGAAGAAATAGAGAAAAAAACTGAAACCTTTTTCCAAGAATATTTAAGAAGTAGAACTAATGGCTTTGATTTTAGCAATAAGATTCAAGATCTTGAATCAAAACTAAATTCAATACTAAATAAAAAAACCGAATGGTCTAGACAAGTTGACACCCTTATTAGCAATGTGCAACATAATTCAAACCTAAAAGATCCTCAATCTTTAGCGCAATATATTGAGGCTAAATATTTAGATAAAATGAAAGATATTCGTCGGTTTGTTCTTAACACATACATTGACATAACAAATTTCAAATAGTTTATTTAAAATAAGAAAACAAACTATTTTACAAAAATTTTAAAAAAAGAAAAGGTCTAACCTTTTCTTTTTTTTATTGTTCAATTTAAAATTTGAACTAAATTTAAATAATTAAGTATTATTTTTAAATAATTAAAATTACTTAAAATTTTTATTAAAGGATTAAATTTTGAATGCGGAAAAATTATCAATATTTATAACATTGGCAATAATAACATTTTTCTCTTGTAAGCTACACTATGAAGATAATCAGAGCAAATTAGCAAGTTTTACAGAAACAACATACGATGAATTAAATTCTCAGCAAACTATAAAAAAACAAGAACATCAAAGATCAACAAAAGACTCAAAAACCCCAAAAGAGCAAAAAGACATAGTTTGCAAGCTTTTTGAAATCCTAAAAAGAGAAATGACAATAATAAAAAAAGACAAACTTCAAAAAGAAATACCTAGTCAATTTGGACTAAAAAATAGCATGTTTGAAATAATCAATGTTTACAAAACAAACCTTCAAACTGGAGCAAAACTCAGAGAAAAAATGAACTCAAGCTTAATAGACGCTCAAAGAATGAGAAGGCAATTTTATTCATCATTAAGCTACAACACTACTGACATTTTTAATTTATCAGAGATTGTAAACAAGCTTTACAAGAACCCAAAAACCCATGAAACAATAAAAAAAATGTTGGGGGGCATGCAAATTCAACAAAGATTTGAAGTTGCGCTTGAAGATTTAGCAATTAACATGAAGAGATTAAAAGAAAATACTTTTAATAAAAAAACTTTAGAAGAAATTTACACAACAATTGTTGATTTACTCAAAATAAAAAAAGAATGGCTAAATACAATAGAAAGATTAATTGTAAGTTCAAACGCTACTTTAGAGCTGCAAAACAATATAGAAAAGCTTAATGACCATATCCAAAAGACATACAAAGATAAGATGGTTTCTCTTTGCTTTAAGTCTGAACAAGCATTAACTTACTTAGACACATTATTTAAACTCAATAATAATTAAAAAATTTATATAAAAATAAAACCTTAAACCTAAAGGGGGGCTTTTGCTCTCTTTTTTTTTGAATTTTATTTTGTACAATAATAATTTTGAATTAAAGTTATTAATTAGGTAATTAAAATTTTTAATTAAAAATTAATTACTTAAAATTTTTATTGAAGGATACTATTTTGAAAAATAATAAATTATTTGCAATATTTTTATTGCATATATTAAGTGCGCTAATTTTGCTTTCTTGCTCGCTAGAAGTTACCAATGACGATGATGAAAAAGAAAAAAATGAAAAAGCAAATATAAAAATAACTAAAAAAGAAAATAAATCATCAAAGATTAAAAAAATGTCTAAAAGCAGTAAACATAAAAACTCAAAAGCGGACAATCTGCCTGTTGGGGGTCCTGTTGCTGTTAGTAAGTTAAAAAATCAACATAATGCTAATAATTCAAAGCAAATAATAGATCCTGAGGTTCAAGAGTTAATAAGAAAAATATTAGAAAGAGCTGCAGATATTAATCAAATAATCGACTTTGATTCTAACAGGAACGAACCTGATGACCAATTTGGAATGAAAAAAGACGTATTTAGTAAAATATTTTTCAGTTCAAATGCAACAGTAACTCTTGATAAAAACGAATATCTAGCTGAAAGAAGAATGATTTACACATCTTTAAAGTTCCAAAAAGCCGCAATTTCTGGTATTGGAAAAATTTTATCAAAACTCAGCCAAGATTCAAACTACCTAGGCTTAGCTAAAGAAATACTTATAAACAGAGGCTTTAGCATCCAATTAGCAATAGAAAAAACCAACTTTAAAATATGGGATGTAAAAGACAAGATACAACAACTAAACAAATCTAACTTGAAAGCACTCTACTATGATTTTAACAAACTTATACAAGTTAAAGAAAATTGGATAAAAGATGTAGATGACATGATTACTGAATACAATAATAATCCTGAACTAAAAACTAACATTGCAAGATTAAATGACTACTTAAATTCAAAAAATCCAAAAGCCCTATTAATAGATATGCGTAGTGTAATTTTAAATTTAAAAAATAAAATCACCAATATTCTTGCCCCAATTCAGTAATATTGGTTTGATATCCACAAAGAAAAAGGCCTTATTGGTCTTTTTCTTTTTTTTTTAAATAAATTGCTAGAATTGAATTCTTGATTAATTAAAGGTAAAGCTTATTACTTTTTAATTGACTTCATAGGTTGTTTAGTTGATTTCATAGGTTGTTTAGTTGATTTCATAGACTTGTCTGACATTGGAGTTGTAACTTTTGAATCCTCATCAATAACATTTTCCATCTCATCTGAGATTGTTGTAGTTTCGCAAGCAACAAATAATATTGCACTCAAAAACATAGCATACATTAATTTTGTCATTATTTAATTCTCCTTATTTAAAAATTTATATCATATTAAAATATAATTTTAAAATAATCAATATTAATTAGTTTTTTATTTTAAATAAAAAATATTCTAAAACGATTTAGAAACTATTGATAAAATATGTATAAAATGATATTCTATGTAAATAAATTTGGACTGAGGAATAATTAAATTACTATATGCAAACAACTTTGAGTATCTTAAAAAAGAATTTAAGCTATTTAAATATTACAAGAGATAAATATGAATGCGATTAAAAATCTAATTTACAAAAGTGAATATACAAAGCCTTTAAACCCTATTTTTTGTACACAATTTTACATTAGAACTTATAACATAGATTCAAATGCAACAATTGAAATAAAATCAGAAGCACAATATTTAGACCAATACGACAAAATTACACTAACAAAAGGTAAGCTAAAATCAATAAGCATATTGGCTCACAAAAATAGTATGGATAAAAGGGGTTTAAAAAACCTACTTAAATTAAAAACCCATAAAGATTTTATTTATTTATATGAAAATAATTACATAAGATGTTGTTTAAATTTTGAAGATAAATATAAAAGGGAAATCAATTTAATGCCTTTGTTTCATTACCACAGTCTATTAAGCATAAACAAAGCAATCCTAAACAAAGATAAATCCGGTGATTTGCAATTTGGAAGCTCATTTTACGTGTCAACCAACTACAGTTGGAAGTATCTAAGCTTTAGTAAATTTCAAAAAAGCTTAAACAAAGTTAAACTTATTTACTCTCCTTATTCTAATAAAAAATATTACATTAAAATCAGCCAAAACATTTACAATACGCTAAAAATACTAACCAATGCTTTAAAATTAAAAGAATTCATAAAATAGTTTTAAAAAACTAAATTTATCAAACACTTCCCACACACGTTTCAAAGAGGCTCTCTACTGCGAGTCCTCTTTGTATAAATTTAAATAAACATAAAAATTCATCTTCTAAAATATGAACTATACTTTAAAAATATTTATAATTCTATTATCAAAACAGTAGCGTATTAAGAAATAAAAATATACTACTTTTTAACTACCTCCAAAGAAGTTCTTTTATTTTATTAGAGAACTTCTTTTTATAAAGATCAATACCTAATCTTTTTTTAAAAAATTAATCTAATAAAACTTAAAAATTGCTTATTAATAATTTGTTAATATTGTATAATAAATATATAAAGGATAAGGAGCAATAAATGGGTAAAAAGGTTATTTTAATATTACTAGGAATTTTAATCTTATCCTGCAGTCTGTTTACACATGAAAAAGAAAAAACTATAAAACAACAAATTATAGAAGACATAGCCAAAAAAACTATAAAACAACAAATTGTAGAAGACATAGCCAAAAAAACACCAATCTCTGAAGTATCAATTCAAAAAGTAGAAATAAGACAATCAAATCAAAACCCAACAAGCATTGAAGATTACTACAAACAAAATTATCCAATTCAAACATTCACTATTAATTTTAGCATCAACAGAGAAAATGAATTCCAACAAGAAGAAGATAAAATCTTGTCTACAAAAGGAGAAGTAGAGTCTTTGAGCATCTTAATAAATAAAAAATTGCTAGACTCAAAAAACTTAGTACCGCCAACTTTTAAAAAACTTAAAGAGATAAAAAATATTGAAAATCTTTTCCAAAATCAAGAACTATTTTTTGTTTTGAACCTTAAAAACAAAAATAATAACAATGTTATTAACATTATGCTCAATCCTCCAAACGACATCTTTAAACCTAAAGATTATGTTTTACTAGGCATTAAAGATATAATTAAAAAAGGTATAAGTCAGGAGTACTTAAATCCTATTTATAGATTTCAAATAAAAAATAAAAAAGATTACCATTCAATAGATTACAACAAAGTGTCCATTACCGAAAAAAGCATAGAATTAGACCTGCTGCCTCACAATCAAATCTTTAAAATGAATAAAAATTTTATTAAACTCTTAGAAATAATAACAAACATAAACGGTCTAAAATCAATAATTCAAAAAGAATATATCTGAGATATATTAAGCTTGTAATTATATATCATTTAATTGATTAATTAAATTAAATGATATATAATTAAAATTAAATTGCCCAGGTTAAAGGAATGATTAAATGGTTAAAAAATTAATACTTATTTCGTTTTTAGTATTTATAACATCTTGTAGCGCAATTGGTCGCGGGGTTTTAATAGATTCTCTTCTTAAGAATGCGGTAAAAGGCTTACAAAAAGAAGAAAAAGAAGAAAAAAATAAAAATTCACACCCAAACTCCAAAGTCAAAGAAAAAGTTAATAACGATCATGAAGAAAACGAAGATGATGATGATGAAGAGTTTGATTAGGGGCAGTAAAATCTTTTTAATATCTTGTATTGAAAAGATTTTACTAGATTAATATTTAAAATATTAAACTTACATTTAAATATATTAATATATTCAAAGGAACATCGAATATCACCCGATGTTCTCCTTTATTACTAAATCTGAAAATTTTAAAGGATGCTGTACACTTAGTACAAAGCAAATATTTTGCATCAATATAAAAAAAAAGAAGAATGGTGCTGGAACTTTTAGAAAAGTTACTTAAAACAGCCCCACTACTTCGACACCATATTATAAATAAACCAAAGGCAAAACACTAAAAGTATTAAATTGCTATTTCTGTAAGATAGTAAAAATAAAAAATTTAAAAACAATTAATGCAAAATTTATGATACCCCCTTAAATCCCCTATTAAGGGGATTTTTTAAATTTTAAAATTAAAATTTAAATCAAAATCGAGTAAAATGTAGTATAATGTTGGGATATTCTTGTTTTAAAAGGAGCTTAAAGCTTTGAAAGACAAGCTTAAAGAAATTTTAAACAAATTTTCAATACTTGCATTGTTACTGATTATTAGCTGTAATGCTAATATGAATACTAATGAGAAAAACAAATCCTTAAACGAACAGAAATTACAAAATATTTCAGAAGTTATTAAAAATAGCTTACAAATTGAATTGGATTTTCAAAAAGAATTAGATTCAAACACAAATCAAAATACACCTCCTATTTTAGAAATTGAAAAAATTGAGCCTGAGAAACAAGAATCTTCTTTAAAATCTGAATCTGAAAGCTTAATACCACCAGAATTACTAAAAGAAGCAAATATGGCCAAATCAGAAGAAGAAATTGCAAAAATACAAGAAAAATTATTATTAATTGGCGCTTCTTTAGATGAACCTGCAGAAGGAGAATTAGGCTCAAATATGCAAAAATTTTTAAATCCAGCTACAATAGAATTCAAAATTTCAAGCACCTCCGATGAAAAAGCAACACTCAATCCGATTGAAAAAGAGATTAATGCTAATTACAAAGAAGAAATTTTTGATCAAAAAGAAGAAAACAACACTTTAAAAGCAAATGAAAAAAACACCCCTCAAAATCAATTTCAAAATCAAAACACACATTTGGGTAAAGATGAAAACTTTATAACAAAAGAATACGCAGAAAAAGTTAGAAAATCTCTAGATGAAGCACTAAATGCAATAAAAAGCTTAGAAAAATCTCAAGATCTTTTGGATTTTGAGATTGAGATTGAGAATTTAGCAGCAGCAAACAGCTCAATTGCTAATATCATTAATACTGAGAACATGGAAAAAATAAAAAACAGACTACTTAAAGAGCTGGAAAAAAGTGAGCTTATTTTTGAAGACACTAAAGATCCCTTAGGAACAAGCTCCATAAAGCAAATAATAGATGCCGCTAATAAATGGCAAGAAAAAGAAAACTTAAGTCAAATAAACTGGAACTTAGGATCAAGGTTTCATCCAAATCTAAAGCTTTACAACGAATCAGTGGCTCGGGAATATAAAGTTTTAGCTGAAAAATTTATCAAAGTAAAAAATGAATACAAAAACACAAAAGAACAACTAGAACAACTAAAAGTTCAATCCCAATTAACAACTAACAATATCAGTAAAATAATTGACGCAACAATAGAGTTTACAAACCAAGTAAGAAATTTAATCTTATTGGTAGAAAATAATCATTAGACCTGTTAACAAGCTTATGCCAAACTACTAAGAAGTTGTGAATTGGTAATTTTGCATCTCCTCAAGCAAGAGGACCCGTTTTCCCAGTTGTAGTTGTTGGAACACCGCTACTATTAACATACATTATGGTGCCGGAACTGTGCATATGATTTTCGAATTTAGTTCCATTAATTTTTAAATTACCTTTAATTTCAATATTATCTACATTAATAATCAATTTTTTCCCTTTGAAGTTTATATTTTCACTTTGTGTGTTAAGCTCTTGTAAACTCATTTTAAGCTCATTAAACTTAATACCAATTTTTTTAGGATTAAGAACACTTAAAATGTAATAATAATTTTTGTCAAAATGATTATTATCACTTTCTTGAAAAATATTAAAATTACTTTGAAGTAAAACTACTTCATCTTCTTCTTCTAAATCAAGATTAAAGTTAGATATATTCCTGGTACTAATCTTTAATCCTTTGTACTCTTTAATAGTAACAACCCCTGTTTGAGTTTCATAATCAAAACTTTCAATAACACCTATTCTGCAAATAAAAACATTCTCAAAAAAATACTGCTTAAAAGCACTAACAGAAGAACTCTTTAAACTGCCTGATCCACAAAAATCATTATGATTCATAATACATTCCTTTTTTATCCTCAGAGTAAAGCTCAAGGTTTAAAACACACTCTCTAGTACTACTTAGTCTAGCACTAGTATTTTTAACCTTACAATAAATATTATTCCCATGCCTGTCTTTAAAACTTAGATTATCTCCAATCTTAATATTGTGAGTAAACATCACTTGCGCTTGATACAAACTTAAACCAACATTTTCAGCACCCAAAGCATCTTTTTGAGGTACAAATAAAAGCCCATAATCTTCAAGTCTTTTGCACTCACCAGAAATAAATTGTCCAAAATTAGTAAAAATAAATTTAGAATCAACATCTTGCCCAAGATTTCCAATATCAACAACAACAAAATCAACGTATCCTTGTCGCCTTAAGTATTCTATTAATCCTTTTGGTGAGTTGCAAGCAAAGCTCTTGCTAATAACTCTTGTTTTTTCAAGCTCATTCATACAAAAGATTGCTTTGTCCTTAAACACATAATTTATTGCATCAGCAACAGTACTTCCTTTAAAATTTTTATACTCAAACTTTCTCTGTAAAAAGGTAGCCTTAGACAAAAGATAAAGTTCACACTCAAAACTAAAATTCTCAAAGCTACCAATTTTTTCAACAGGCGCTCCCAAATATCCAGCCATAATAAATTGATAATCTTGTTGATTAGTAAACTTCTTATAATAAATTTTTACAATATCTGAAGTCTTAAAATAAGAAAAATTTAAAGGCACATTGAAAATTTGAAGTTTAGTTTTTTTCCCAATTATTAAATCATTCTCAGAATATGTATTTTGAATAACAATATTTAAATCAGGAGCGCCATTTTGAGTTACAATAACAACTCTGGGCTTCAAGTCCGCAAGTCTCCCGCCAATGCTGTTCTTAGAATCGACTGCATTGTAAAATTCAATCTTAAAATCGTATTGAAATATTAACATCCTTTTTAAATAAAACTCCTTTTTAAATTAACAAACTAATTAAAAAACTAATTAAAAAATCAACATTATCAGTAAAATTTAATCTTTTAATCTTGATTTGATTTATAAATCACTATTACTACAACTTCTACCCCTGTGAATAAGATTTTATGATTAATGTCTAAAACATTTTCTGAGCCTATTTTTTGAATAAAAAGCCTTATATCTTTTTCTAATTCTTCAAAAGATCTCTGCTGATTAAGATTAAGATTAAAAATTTTAATCTTAACAATTTCATCATTTCCAACAGTATAAGAATGTAAATTAAAAGCTAAATAAAAAAATAAAATAAAAATTAAAAAAACTTTTCTCACAAGTCCTACCAAATTAACTTAAACTAAAAACCTTACTAACTTTAAGCTTTTTAGCTTTATAAATTACCATTACAGAAATACCATTAAAAGTTATATTATGCTCAATGCCTAAAATATTCTCAGACCCTATTTTATTAATTGCATTTTGTATTAAACTCTCAACAGACGAAACAGAATGATCATTGGTTAAATCGCCAACAAACTTTACTTCTTCGTATAAAAACTTGACTGCAATCTCTTCATCATCTTGGAGATTGTAAGAATATAAATTAAAACTTAAAACAAAAAAAGAAATTAAAATTAATTGTCTCATAAATATTCTCCAAATAAAAATTATTTTAGCTTTAAAAGCTTTATAAATCAAATAAAAATATTCTAATTAAAAAAATTAGCTAAAAGTATCTTCTTATAAATCAAAAAGCTCATCTTCGCCTTGAACCGCCTCAGCATACCCATCATACTCACTCTCATAATCGTCTGCATACTCACTCTCATAATCGTCTGCATACTCACTCTCATAATCGTCTGAGTAATTGTCTTTATTATTTAGATCTTGATCTAGCTCATCTAAAGACTCGCCATCTGCCCGGTTAAAATTATAGCTATTTAAGGCTCGTTTCTTGCTGCATTCTTTTACACCATCTTTTAACCCATTTGATCTTTTTGAAGCTTTGGGGTTTGAAAACTTTGATCTAAGATTGCTGTTAGTTCTACCCTTTGAAGGCTTTAAACTGCTTCGATTAGCATCTATTCTTTTTTCAACAACATCCTCACGGGATTTTAAATCCCTAAGTCTAGACTGAAAATAGTTTTCTAGAAAAAGAATTTTTTTAATATTTCTCTCTACAATAAGTTTTGTATATTCTGGATTTTCAATAAACCTTTTATTTTTATAATTTCTTGTTAAAGATTTATACTTTTTAAAGATCTTAAGTAACGGCAATTCCACCTCGTTTTGGAATTTACTCCTAGTAAGTCTTTTTTTTATTATTTTTTGCAAACTCTCAGAATAAACATTTAACTTGTTAAACTTAGAAAGTATTTCTTGACTTTTAATGCTACCAGCTTTATCTTGAGATTTGGTTAAAACTCCATTATCAATATCATGCATTAATACATAAGCTAAATCTATGTCTTTTTTAAAATTCCATTTTTTAAAATCAAATGGCCTTGCAACACTTGCATATACTGTTGAAACAATAAATAAAAAAAATATCAAAATAAGCTTAAATTGTCTCATTAATATTCTCCCAATACTAAGTTGTGTTTATTTAATATTTTAACCTTTATAAGTTAAAATATTAAATGTTTTGCAAATTTTTACTTGCAAACTAACTTCCACCTCTTCTAAATAAACTGTGTCTTTAAGTTTCAATGAATTAATGCTTACCACCTCGTGAAATCCTATTGAAGGGCTATACATACTGTAATAAACCCCTAAGTTAAACCTCTGTCTAAATTGCATTTTTATAAAGTTGCTATTAAATTCTAAAGCACTATTCATAAAAGGGGTTTCTTTTAGCGCTCTTAGTAAAGTTTTGTCATAAATAGATGACAAAATTCCTTTATTAATTGTTACAATCTCAGGCCTTGTTGTAATGTTAAAGTTAACATATTCACTTTTTGTATTTGTAAAATCAATTACCGCACGATCTGAGCTTATGCTTGAGAGATTTTCTTCTATTAGATCATGCTTTACAAAAATAAAAAATAGTTGAGGAATGTATCCGAGTCCTTTAAAATCAAGCCTTGGAAAAAGTAAAACAAAATTTGAACTGCTTGCTAAGCTTGAAATTTGATTTACAACATCTTCTATTAACTTAGTAGTTTGCTCTTTAATCACTTAAAACCTCTTTAAATTTGCTAAGGCATTCTAGAATCATCATCAATTCCTCTTGAATTAAATGCTCCGCCATCTCTAATTACATTTGTCATGTACTCAACCAAAGGCAAACTTTCAAATGCCTGTACTAAAAGATTACCAAAATTTGAAAAAGTATTTTTTAAAGGCTCCAATACACTGTTAGTAAAATCGTAACTTTTAGCCCATTGCAAAAGTTCTAAAGTTTTTTCTAAGAGTGGATCTAATTTGGGCTCAAAAACACTATTTATTATTTTATTGCTATTTAAAAACTCAGGCTCAGCTTTTAACTGATCATTTAAAGAACTTGTTGTTGGTCTTTTAAAAGTTAAAAATTTTTCTAAATTATTCTCACTGCTTAGAAAATCGCTTATCAGACTAAAAACTTTTGAATCATTTTTTGCGTAGCCTTCATTTTTCAATTTCTGAGCAAGCTCAACCATAAAAGGAAAATCATTTAAATTTGAATTTTGCGAACTTTTGAGAACATAAAGTTTTTTTAAAAAATCATTTCTTTCAAACTCTGTTTCAAAAGATCTCTGCCTTTTGAGCATTTTATTTACACTTTCTATTTGATTATCTTTTAAAATAAAATTTTCAAGACTTAGCTGGGGAATCTTTTTGTCTTTTAAATTTTGAAATTCCTTTAAAAATAATTTAGAATCATCAAAACCATTATTTAAAAAATCAAACAAAATTGCATCTTTAAAAAGATTTCTAAAAGACACTAAATTTTCCAAAATAAACTGATTATTTTCTTTTTTAAAACCTAATAGTTCTTGAAAATTATCCTTGGCAGGATTGCGCTCAATCTTGTCAAAATTGGAATTTAATTTAAAATCTTTAAATGCTTTATTAGTCTGATCTTTACTAGAATTGCGAATAAAATTTTGTTTAAAAGTATTTTTAATATTTTCAGTTTTAAAATATGAATATTGCCTTTTAGGGTTTAAATCTAATTTATCTGTTTTTAGATCATCTATTTCTGAATTATCTGTTTTTAGATTAAAATAAGAGCCAATATTGTTCTTCAAAGAAGGCAAATGCTTGAATGCTGAACTGTTTTTGTCTTTAAAAGAATCTAAATCTTTTAAAACACCTTCAAGGCTATTTTTCTTAAAATCTAGATTAAAGTAATCCTTAAAAGGATTACTTTTAAAAACATTCGATTTAAAACTTCCTGGTTTTTGAAGATTATCGTTTTTAAGCCTTTTAAGACTTTTTAGTCTTTCAACGCTTAAGGATAAAAAATCCTTACTGCTTTTTAAACTCAAACCAGTCTGTTTAAAAAAATTTTCTTTTTTTAAACTTAAAAGCTCTTTTTTTAAATTACTCTTAGTGGCATTTCTGTCAAGCACGCCTTCTAATGTAATTGTAAATTTATCATCATTATTGTTTTCTTCGTACATAAAAACCTTTAAAGCATACCACTAAAAGACAAAGCCCGTTCGTACATTTCCTTGTTAAGCTTTAAGTTAGCTGCTCGGTTAACCTCTAAAAGCTCTTTGTATCTCATTTTTTTAACATCTTTGTATGTGCATATGCCCATTACAATAGGAAAATAATATTTATTAACTTCTCTTGTCAAATAGTCTATGTATTTAAAATAATTTGTTGCAATCTCTGACTTATTCATTAAAACCTTCTTTTAAGAAAGACTCAAGATTATTGTCTAAAGAATCTTCTTGATCAAAGCCTAAAGGCTTGTTACTTGTAATAATAAAATCATAACTCCACCTTTGATCAATGTAGTCGTACTTAATATAATCGCCGTTTCTATCTTGAAAACTCTCAATGTAAACCAAACCGGGCTGTTTAAACCCTTCTATTGTCTGAAAAAGTGAATACTGAACTGAAAAAAGAATTGTGGGAAGAGCATACTTATAAAGCTCAGAATATCTTCTCTCTTTGTTTAGGATTTCATAAAATTCATCTAAAAACCCTCTTGAGATCATTAATTTGGTTATCTCTTTTAATGTTTGCAGATTGTTAAGTTTGCTAATAAGTTCATCTCGCTCAACATCAAACCCTAAAACATTGTCCCACTCGTACATGGGAATATCTTTTAAAATGTATGTATGTGTTTTAACTTTAGTTAATATTTTTAACTTATATCTCATTTTAAATTCTTATCCTTTAATAAAACATTTTTACTGTTAAATCAACTTGCCTTTTCAACATCACAATTTATTGCATGAATTGTGAACTTAACCGTATCATTATCAGATGAATACTTTCTAGTTGGAATTTCTGCAAAAAATGCACTATTTGAAATAATTTTCAAACCCATTTGATCGTTAAACACTAATCTTTTCAACTTTTTAGTTTTTGGGACATTCTCGTAAAATTGCTCATTGCTTAGCTTTGTTAAGAGCTTGTAATCAAAAGACCCTTTGCTTACTTCTAAATCAAAAATATGAACAACGGTTCTTGGATCTCTAAAGCTTGGAATTGGAAAATTTCTGTCTTCTGTGCTTGCCTTAGCCATTACATTAGGCTCTGTGCTATACTCAACAGTACCTCTTTCTATTAAATTGTCATTAAAACTAAAAAATATTAAATCTAATGAATAATATTCTCTCATTATGATGCTCTCCTTAAATATTCATTTATCTCTTGTGCAGTAATTATTAAATTAACACTATTAAAGCTGTCATTATACTTAAGCGCAACTTCCAAGCTTAAGCTTAAACCTTGAGAAGAGTTAATTTTAAGTCTAATCTCTTTGTAAAAGACAATAAGACCTCTTTCTTTAAGTTCGTGGAAAAAACATTCAAGCCCTGCTGTATATTCGTTTGGCAAATTACCGTCCAAATTTAAAGCACTAAGTTTACTATTGGCTCTACTATTTTTATTCCAAATCCTAATAAGCTCTTTTATTGCTTCATTTCTAATATAATAAAGTGTAAAAGCCTCATCAATCGGATCGCCTGAGAGACTAACACCTTCTTTTAAAGCTAAAATGCCATCATTACCGGTTTCATTTAAAAGAGAATAAAAATTAATATTGGATTTTCTAAGAGAATCAATTAGAGAATCATCATAAATAGGAGTACAATTTAAAATCATCCCATAAGGATTAACAGCATGAAAAATGCTTGCTTGATGTAAATACATTGCTGCAAACTTAAGATGCAAATTTTCATTACCACTGTAAAAAGCAATAATACTTTTAAACTCACTTTTGTCTTTACCTTTTAAAAAATTTGGCAAGTTATTCTCTTTAGTAGAAATTACAATGAAATTGCAAGTTTTTTTAATAGCTTCAAAATCACTACTAATATTTTCTCCTGCTTCATTTACAAAAACTATAAACGGATGTAAATTAGATTTTAAAAAGTCTTTAATCTCTTTAATCTGATTGTAAACATAAAAATCAACAGACTTAAGTCCGTCTTGGCCAAAAAAATCGCCCATTGATTTTTGTAAAGCGCTTAACTGGTCTTCTGCTATTTTCTTATTAGAAAAATCAGACTCCTTACCCTTTTGTATCTCAAGTTTTTTTAAAAGCTCTTCAAAATTTGTAACACTTAATGCTAAGTATTTACTTGCTAAAACACTGCTTTTGTAGATTAAAAGCGGATTGTAATAATTAATGTTATTGGCAACTAGTCTGTTTTGTACCAAACTAACGCTTATTGTATCTTTTGGCATTTATCCTCCTTTTTAATTTCTTTTTTTAAATATTTACCCTTCTTGTTTTAAAGCTTGTATATTTGCAACAAAAATCTGATTAAAACTAAAACACATATTGCTTCTCATATTAGAAACACCAAGTAGCCCATCATTATTTAAATTACTAATAGAGCAAAGATAATAAGTTAAAAGCAAATAAGAACCATCATCAAGCTTTTTTGTAAACTTAAACCTAAATCTATTCTCATGTAAAAATTCCAAAAAGTGCTCATACACTTTACAAATGTTCTCATAAGAATCCCTGTGGGCATTTAATAAAGTAAAACTTAAAAAGTAAAGCGAAAACCTTAATCTAAACTCATTAGATGTTTTACAAAAATTTCTACCCCTTAGATTTCTAGGAGTAAGCCCTTCAAAAGATTCGCTTTTTAATACAATTAAATTACTAGTATTTGTGGCAAACTTTTCCAAATAAGGGTGATTGTAGGTATTTAAAATTTCTAATTCTATTTCTTTAAACCTTAAATCATGTTTAAATTTTGTAAGTATTTTTATTAAAAACTGTACAGATTCGTTTAGCCCTACAATCATAATTGTCCTTTTGCTTTTGCTTTTAATTTTGCTTTTAATTTTGCTTTTGCTTTTGCTTTTGCTTTTGCTTTTAAAAGATTGAGTTTTTCAATATTGTTACTTACGCTTTTAAATTCTTTAGCCTTAAATTCTTTAGCCTTGAAAGCTCTTTTTGGCTTAAGGTCTGCTTGCCTGCTAAGTAAATAATTTTTAGAAAATACTCTAAACTGCTCTTTTATTTCAACAAGTCCTTTTTTAATAGATTCCCTAAAAGCCATTTTTATTCCTTTGTTTGAAAAAATATTAGAATAAAACTCTTTGTAGGCAGCCTTTATTAGTTTTAAAGAGATCTCTTTATCAAACTCTTCTGATTTTATATTAATGCTATTTTTTTTATTCAAAAAATAAATATCTTTAAATCCAATTTTTAAACTCAACAATAACTCCTTAAAACTAACGTGATGTAATTTAGACCTTCTTTGTAGCTCTTTTTAATTCCTAAGATTAAATAAAAATCATTAAAGACCTTAACCAAATCTCCGCATTCAAATTCCAAATTACAAAGAGTATATACCTTGGCATAACTATTTTTATCAAAAATATTTACACCTTCAACCTCAACTACTTCTTCTGGACTTATTAATAAAAACATTCCTTTAAAAGCAATAGAATCAGAACTTTTAAATCTAGTTTCATAAGATGCATTAATTGGGTCTTTGATTGTTCTTAATTTACAGAAAAAAAGATCTTGCGAATATGTACTTATAATATCACTTAAACTTGTATTAATCATTTCCAAAGAATTCATTTAGCCACCCCTATTAAAGAGCCTTTTACTCTTAACTCTTCTATTAAGCTGTCTAAATATTTACAAAAATCACCCCCACAACTGCTACTACCAAGAGCTGTGGGGAAATATTCTAATGATATCTCTTTGAATTTTTCAGACTTAATACAATTTAAATTAAAGCCTTTCAATCTGTTTCGTTTTTTTAACTCGCAACCAACAAAATAATAAATTAAAACAAACATTGTAGAATCATTTAAGCTTTTAATTCTTATTCTTTTAAAAATTAAAATGTTTTCAAGTAAATTTAAATATAAACAAAATTCTTTAATGCTGAGATCTTTAAAATCAAGCATTAAAAGTTCAAGTATTTGCTCATATACTGTTTTTAAAGCCGGTTCTAGATTCTCACTGTCTTTTATTAAGCTCGTGCTCTGATTGGCATTTATTTTGCTGTCATTCATTTTTTAGCTCAATTTTATTCTAAGGATTGAATTTTTTGTTGCCAAAATTGTTCCAATAGAAAAATCAAGAAAACTTGTTCTAAAATTACTACTTGAAACTTCTGTGTATGAATTCAATATCGGCTGATGGCCATCTTTTAAAAGCAATAGTTTACTGCTTCTTGGATATATTAAAATTTCATTGTCTAATAAATTTGTAGTCTCAAGCTCAATATTTGCATCATTATTGATTGCGCTTATAAAATCAAAAAGCATGTCTTTGTATGAATAATTATTGTTTGGAAGCCTTTCAAGTAAACGACCTTTGATTTTGCTAGTTGTAAGTATTTTAAAAGGCACTCTTCTCTCATCTTCTAAATTAATCTTTAAAAGATCATCATTTATTGATCTTATTTGATCTAATATGTTTGGCTGTTTAACTGTTTTGTCTATTTGGTTTGGAAGATTCAAAAGTCCATACATAGTTTCATTATTAAACTCATCAACAAGAAGAGTTCTTTTATTCCCTTTTGAGAGCGCAAGTCCGCCCTTTAAATAATGAGCGCTCATTAACTTTTGTATCTCAATTATTGATCCTAAGAGTCCTTCTCTCATTGTAATATTTGTGTTTGCCTCTACACTAACTTTTCCATCTGGCGCATAGTACTTAAATGCATACTGAAAAGGTAAATAATTAATTTTTACTATTTGTCTTTGAAACTTTATTGTTGAGACTGTGTTAAAATCATTAACCTTTAGCGTAGGAACGTCTGTTAAATTAGAATACCATTTTATAATCCTGTCGCTTCCAAGAGAAATATTACTACTTTGTATTTGCTGTGAATCTAAAAAATGATAATATTCAGGAATTGGACACTCCCCTAGTAAAACATCCCTTACCGTGTTTAAATATTCATCGTTATTTAATATATTCTCATCCATTTTAAATACTCCTATTTTAAATTGCATCTTTTATTTGCTTGACTAAAAAAAGAACTCTAACCCCATAAATATCTCTTCTGTCTTTAAATTCCTTAGCAGATCCTAATGCTAAAGCGTGAATAACTGATGTACTCTTGCCAGCTTTTTCTAAAAACCCTTCGCTGTTTATTATTAATTTATCTTCTGCTTTAATAGTTTTGTCTTTAGCAATCAAAACACATTCAAAACTACAAGTCATTGGAACAACCGTACCAGTTCTTGAAAAATCATCAAAGTCAACACAAATCCCATAAAGATCGCTGCCGCCTCCTCTTGCTATTTGTAAATGTGATCCATTGACAATAAGCTTAACTCCACATTTGTAGCAAAAATCTTGAGCTTGATAATTTTCAAACTTATCAACAGTGGAGCTTTTAAGTCCGCCTTTTTGAGCAAAATAAAATCCCTCATCTTGAAATTTACAATTGCTCTCAAACACAGGATAACTGGTGGTATTAATACTTTGTAATTTATCTAAAACATTTTTTTGAGTTTGATTTTTTTTTAAACCTTCAAGCTGGCTCTCAAGTTCTGCTTTTGATGCTTTTAGTTTTTCTATCTCTTTTTGAAAATCAATTGAATCGCTCATTAATAAATATCTCCTTTTTTAAATTAATTTTTTATTATTAGCTTAAATTACAAATTTTTAAGCTAATACTTTTTTATTACAATAAAATTCTCGCTTAATCTCTTCCCATTCACTAAGCATTGCTTTTCTTAAATCGCTATATGTACTAAAGAAAGCGTTTTTGTTTCTTAAATTATTTTCTTGATTTGATTTTATTTTTTCAAAATTTATTATTTTGTATGAATTTTCTTCATTTTTATTCTGATCAATATTGGTCTTTGCGACTCTTATTAGTATTGCACGAGAAGATGAATCAATCTCATCAAGATTGTTAGTTCCAGCTATTGCCAAGATTTGAGTTGCTTTTACATATTTTCTAATAAGCTCTTCGGCTTGGCCTTTTACAACCTCTTTAAAAGAAAATCCTTTTGCTAAAAGATTCTCTGTATTATACTCAGAGCTTAAATTATCATTTGCAAGTTTATTTATCTCAACAGATTCTCTTAGATCATTGTGAGAAAAATTGACTGAATTATTATTAGCACTTTTAAGATTTTTATATTCTAAAAACTCCTGAATCAAATCATTGCTCAAAGCTTCACTGTTTGTACTTGGCTTTTTAAAATCTTCTTGGTCGTTTTTAGTTTTGTAATCTACACTCAAATCCATTTTTTCCATAATTACTCCTTTTAAATAACCAAACTTAATTGTTCTTTTAAATTTTCTCTTGCCTTGTGACTTAGATTTTCATTTTTAATTAACTCTAAATACTTAGAATAAACATTAAGAAGCAAATTATCTCTCTCAAGTCTTTGCTCATAGCTTAAAACTTCAAGCTCATTAAACTTTAAATTTAATCTGTAATATTTGTTAAGCTTAAGATTACAAGCATTAGCAACAGATTCTTGTACGCCTTTTAAATAGTCGTAATAATTACTTTTGTCTCCCTTGCCACTACTACCAAGTCCTTTGACTTGTTCATTAAAACTTCTAGTAAGAGGTTCTTTAGTATCAGCGCCAATTTTAGCCTTAACAAGTTCAAATGCATCCTTTAAAAACTCTAAGTCATATTTTATTACCTCAATGCGTGCATTCTCCGATGCAGTATAAAAAATTCCATCATTGTTTAGAGTACTTTTAATTTTGCTAAGCTCTCTACTAAGCTTACTAGAAACACTACTTAATGCTGATAAACTTTTGTTTGGCTCTTGACCTTTAAAAAAAGTAGAAAATATTTTGCCCTTATTGTTTGTTAAAACGCTAATTTCTTCTTTTGCAAGCTCTAAAGATTCAACAAGTCCTACTAAATGTTCGTCTTTGTAAAACAAAAAATTATAATTTCTTATTCTTTTTTCTATCTCTAAATAAATTTGTTCTAAAAGGCAAATATTAAGAAGTAAACTTTGCGTATAAGCAGGCTCGTGTGAGCCTAAAACATAATCATAATTTTCATAAACTATTACTCTGCTTTTATCTATTTTTAAAACCCTTGCCTTTTGGTTAACACTATTTAAGTCTTTTGAGCTTGAGAGATACTCTATGTAATCAGATTCTCTTTTGTTAATAATTTTTTGAAAATCTAAATATTTAAAGCCTGTGGGTAATTCGCTGTTAACCTTTTTGCTTAAATCTTCATTCTCGCCTTTAGGTTTTATTAAAATATACCCTGCTCCATTAAATCTATAGCTTATCATTGCTTCAAGAAGAGCCTCTTTTAATTCTACCTTTAAACTTAAAAGAAACTCTTTGCCTTTTGTTAAACAAGAAGTTTCAAGTAAGCTTAAATTAATTCCATTTTTAAGTGCGTCTTCTGCTGTACTTTCTATGTAATTTCTAAAAAAAATTGAATACCGGTAAACATCAATAGGATTGATTTGGGATTTATTATTTTTTATTTCCATTTTAAATTCATTAATCATTTTTTTAAATATCATTATACATTATTATATCAAAAACATTTTTTTATGCAAATCATTATTATTTAATAATAAATATCAAATAATAATGATTTATAAAATTTAAATACTAGGATTCATTTAAAATTTTATAAAAAATTAATACGTTTTAAAATATTTATGCTAATATTAACTTAAGAATATAAGTAAAATTTACAAAATTATTCATAATTGCTGTTACACACATTGTTTAAAATAAACATTATAAAATAACATTAAAAAGAATATTAAATTAATACTTTATCCAATCCCAATAAATATTAAAAAAGGTAGAGATTCATTTCTCTGCCTTTTTAATATTCAACGCTTAAAAATCAAATTAATACTAGAATTAAATCTAAATATAAAAAAATAAAATCTGTTTGCCTTCTATTCCCCGTTGAGCAATAAAAGATGTCGCTAAAAGAGATGCTCTGATTGCTTTCATTAAGGCCTTGTCTGCTTGAAATGTAAACTTAATAACTAAAAGTAGCTGGCAAAGAAATTCTTTTTCCTTGAAATTTTTAATGCTACTAATCTCTTCTTCTGCTGATCTTATTCCTTCTTCTCCTTTATATAAAAAATCAATCTCTTTAAGCCCTATTGATTCAATTTCATTTACTGTATGAGAATCAAAATTAACTATTGTCCAATAAAATAATTTTAAAATTTTATCAACAATGCTAAATGTTACAGGAATATCAAAATCAAAAGGAATTTTATCGCACTCTAAGAGTAAATGGTTGTTTAGTTTTTTAGCCAGATTAATAGTAGAAACAAGTTTTGATTTTGACTTTTGGGCCTTTAAATAAGCATCTTGTAAATTTTTTGTATTTAAAATTTTATTTAAATTAGCCTCTATTGCTAAGGAAGACTCAATAACTTGAGTTGACAACTCTTGGGCAAATTCAATATTATTACATTTAAAATCCTGAAAATTGATCTTCTCGTTACTATTATCACCCATAACCCAATAAAAAGATATACTATTTAATGGCCATTTAAAAGCCGTTGAAAAAACAATAAGGCAAGTTCTAGCTAGAACTTGCCTTATAAGGAATAATAACCCAAATGTTAAACTTTCCCATAACTTTTTAGATCTTCTAATTCATTATTATTATTGCCCTCAGTAAAGACTCTCTTAATTGCTTTAAAAATTTCTTCATTGCATTTCTCAGGTTTTTGGCTACTATTATTATCATCTTTCTTTTTATATCCATCAGGACCAAATGCATCAGCTACTTTTTGGAAAAATAAACTTAAAGCCTCGCCTTTGCTTATTTTAATTTTATAACAAACATATTCTTCAAAGCCTAAAGATTGTTGATTGTCGCGAGAACTTCGTCTACTTGCGTCCACTGCTTTAGCTACAATGCCAAAAATTTTGCTAAAAGAATCTATAAACTCTTTCTGCTTGTTAATATCCTTAGAAAGCCAATCAAAAAATTCTTTATAAGATTTGTCATACTCATCTTTTACATTTTCTTCCTCTCTACCATTAGCCTCTATTGCGGTTTTTAAAAAGTCTTTTAAAGACTGTAATCTTTTAGACTCTTCTGATGTTAAAGCGAGCTCTTTCTCAATAATTAGATCTTTAAACGCTGCAATATCGCTACCAACAGAAAAATTGTCATCCTCAAAAGCAATTTCTTTTAGTGCCTTAACATCGCCATACTGTTTACAAGAAAATACTGACAATAGCATCAATAAAATACTTATCCTTCCCATTAAAACCTCCCATAAAATAAGTCGCCATTATAGTTCATTTTCTATCATTCTCAAGGAATATAAAAAATCAATTTTATTTTTTTTCTTTACTTTTTAAAAATAAAAAATATAAGCTCAAAAAGACCTTAAAACTCCAAATAAAGGTTAAGATTTTATTTGAAAAAATAAAAGAGAGATATATACTTGTTTATTGTTATAAATCAACAATTCATTGAAAACTTCTTTAAAACTACAAATAGGGCTTTAGGGCCCTATTTGTAGTTTTAAACCCAATAATAAAATTAATACATTTTAAACTTTTTAGTTTTACTAAGTAGCCTGTTTTAATTATTTTTTCGACTATTTTTTTATTAAAACTTTTCATACTCTAAAGCACATCTTTAAACCGTATGTTTTTCATATTTTTTTTAATAAAGAATACTTCTTGCTTTTTATTTAAAGCTTCAATAAAGCTTCAATTTCATTTTAATTAAACTGTAAACTTAAACAAACAAAAAGCAATACGCCTTTTAAGGTATTTAATAAAAGCATACAATTTATTTTAAATAATATATTGAAATATTTTTTGCTATAAATTAAATTATTTATTGAAAATAAAAAAAGGAAAAATGATATGAAAACAAAAAAATTATTACTTTTGGTGATGCTCATTATAGTTATAATCTCTTGCACAATTTCTAAAGCAAAAGACGATCTTGTCTTTGGAATTGGAATTGGAAACGAACCAACATCGCTTGATCCACAATTTTGCAGTGACAAATTGAGCAATTTAATTATAAATGAGCTATTTATTGGGCTTTTAAGAGGTGACCCTAAAACGGGCGGATACAGACCCGGACTTGCTAAAAATTGGGAAATTTCCCAGGACAACACTTGCTATATATTCCATTTAAGAGATGACATTTATTGGAGCGATGGTGTTAAAATAACGGCAGACACCATTAAAAACTCATACATACTAGCCTTAGAAACTGAAGCGAATATACCGGGCATTAACTTATTAACATCAAAAATAAAAAATGCAAAAGAATTCCACACAACAAAATTAAATGCAGAAGAAGTTGGAATAAGGGTAATTAATGAAAAAACTTTAGAAATAACTCTTTCTCAACCAACAATATATTTTCTTGATATGCTTACAAACCCGATATTTATACCTATCCCTACTCACGTTGTTAAAAAGTTTGGAAATAAATGGACAAGCCCAGAAAATATGGTTACAAGCGGGCCTTTTAAACTAAAAAGAAGAACTTTAAACGAAGAAATATCCCTTGAGAAGAATAAATATTTTTATGATGCTAAAAACGTTGCTATTAACGAGCTTACATTTGTTACTGTAAACGACGCCCGCAGAATTTACAGCATGTATGAGCATGACGAAATAGACGCTATTTTTAACAGCATCCCCTTAAACCTTATTAATGAGCTTATCTTAAGAGAAGACTTTTATTCAACTGACATTAATCAAATTGGGCTTTTATCATTAAACACAAACATTAAACCTCTTAACAATAAAAAAGTAAGAGAAGCATTGACTCTTGCGGTTGACAGAGAAACATTGGCCTACAGAGTGCTTGATAATAACTTTAAAGCAACAAGAAAAGTAAGTCCTAATATTAACAATTATAATTACGGGAAAAAATTAAAACTATACAACCCGCGAAAAGCAGAAAAACTTTTAACCGAAGCTGGATATCCGGACGGGAAAGGATTTCCAATTCTTACAATAAAATACAATAAAAACGACCTTGAAAAAGAAGTTGCCAGTTTTATTCAAAGCCAATGGAAAAAAGTCTTAAATATTGATGTAGAAATTGAACCTGACACATGGAATAATCACATATCAAACATTCTAAAAGGACAGTATGAGATCTCAGTAAGGTCCTGGCAAGGAGATTATTTAGATCCCATGGCATTCTTTAATATATTTGAAACTAAAAACGCACATCTTTCATCTTATGGATATTCAAATCCAGACTTTGACGAACTGATATTAAAATCTGAGATTGAACCGAATGAAAAAATAAGATTAGAACTATTTAAAAAGGCTGAAGAAATAATCATTGAAATTGATTATCCAATAATCCCATTATACAGCGTTGCGGGAAACTATCTTTTCAGAAATGATAAATGGACGGGGTGGAGCACAAACAGCTCAGAAAGATTTGCCTTATCAGATATAAAACCTTTAGAAGAATAAATGATTTTTTTTAAAAATAGAGTCGGAAAATGACTCTATTTTTAAAAAACTTTTTTTAAAAAATATAAATTAATAAAATTTATTTTTATAAATCTTCTCTTTTTTTTAAAAAAAAGAATCCTTTAAAGACATAATAATACTAAATTAAAGATTATTTTTGCATTAGTGATAAAGAACTCTCTTTTAAAAGAGCTAAATCCTTTAAAACCTTGTCAAAGTCAATACTGTTACTAAGAATGTAATTACATATTTCTCTTAATTTTTCATCTATATCTGAATATTTTTGATTTAAAAGCCGTAATTCTGGCTGTGGATCAAGAACAGCATAATTGCCGCCACTTAACACACTAAGCCTGCTTAAGCTATTGCTACTTTTTTCCATTAAGCCATACTGTATTTTTAAAATCTCCAATATTTTGTTTAAAAGATTAATTTTTTGTTCGCTAGATTCGCTAAAGAAATTGCTAACTTTAATCTCATTATAATTAGAGATTCTAGAACTTATTTTATCAGTAAGACTTTTAAATTTTCTTTGAATTTTTAAAATAGCGCTTTCCCTTTCGGCTAAAGAAAGTTTAGTAAAATTTAAATCATATTTATTAAGGTTACCTTTATTCATACTACTAGAAAAATCATTTAAATAACAAGAACTTACAAATATTCCTAATATATACACATAAATATATCTCTTCATGTATATTCTCCTAATTAAAATTTAATTTATTTCAAAAACTACAAAATATTTTAAATAGCTGATAAACATACATCTTTTACATAAATCCACCAATCAACTTAAATATATTACTTAATATTAAAATTACTTTAAATTTTTAAAAAGATTAATTTTTTATATTTACCTATCTATTTAATTTAAGTCCTTCTGTTTCTACGATATCGCTCTCTAGCTCTTAATTTAAGTTTTTCCCTATTCTTCTGATAATACTCTCTGTTATAATTAGAGGTCCTCTTCTTATTGTGGGACAATAAATCTTTATTGCTCTGTTTATTAACAGAACTACAACCAAAAAGCAATATTAAAAAAAAAAGAAAAAAGGCTATTCTCATATTTCTCTCTCCTTGAAATACATTTGAATAGATAAAGCCCTGAATGGTCTTTTATTATTTAAAAATTCTTAAATAATACATTTTTACAATAAACTTGTTCAAAATTTCTTAAAATTAAATAAATTCCGCTACACAGACATTTAGAGTCAATAAGCGTATTCAATTCGTATACTAATTTTTCAAAATCCTTTTTTGTGTAATTAAACTATTTAAGCCTAGATTCAAAATCACTTTTTTAAGCATCTACTAAATTAGCACTTTTATTTTCTGATTCTTAAAGTTCTGCTTCTTTAAATTTTATATATTCAAATCCAGACGAAAATAACTACAAAATAGCATCTCTTTTATAATCGCCAAATTGCTTAAAATATTTATCAACTCTAGCTATTTTTTCAGCATCACCACCAAGCTGGCCTTTAGTAGTATTTAAGGCTTTTAACCTTTATTAGTCTGTAAAATCTAATTTTATTCCATTATTACCCTCTAATTTTTTTTTCTCTTCATCTCCTAAAAGGCATTAAAGCTAAACAGAAAAATTAAAGATGAAAAGAAATACATAAAAAAATCTGTTTATCATTGCAATTCCTTTAAAATAAAAATTTATAAAAATTCAATTATAAACCATATCCATAAAATTTCACAAAAAATTAAATTAAAAAAATAATTTTTCAAAACTTTTAAGAGATTGAATCTTGGCCTTTTTATTATTTATAAAAAATTAAATTTATTAAAAACATCTCAATTGCTTTAAATTTATTAAATCTCAACTTGGCTTAAAGCAAGGCAAATCTTAATCAAGATTAACACAAGAAATAAAAAATTTTAAAATAAAGTTTAATCAAAAAATTAAATTAATAACTAAAAACTTAGATTAAATTATAAATATTTAAACTTACCAAAATGAAATAATTTTTCCTTATAATTTAATGTTAAAAGAAGATAAGCGTTTGCAAGAGAATCAAGTGCATCATCTTTTGTTTTGCCGTCTCCTTTGTAGTTGTAAATATCAGCTACTACATTTTTACTTATTATTTTTAAAAACTCTATTTTCCGGCTTTCAAACAAAGGAATTAAAGCACATATTCTTTTGAATTTATTGCTCAAGGGTTTTATTGGCGCAACTTTAAAATAGTTAATACTCTTATTTCTTAGAAAAAGAATTGTTTTAGTTAAAATTCCATCTCCTTTAGTACTATCTCTTTCCTCAATATAAACAGTATTTACATTAAAATTCTCTATTAAAACTTGAATAGAGCCAAGCATTAAGCTATCACTTACTGGTTTTTGGTCCTGATAAATATATACATAAAATTTCTCAAAAGCGCGCTCTAAAACACAAATAGCTGTATTGTCTCCACCTACTGAGAATGCAGGATCAATGTACATTATTGGGCTTTTAAATTCATAATCTTGATTAAAAATTATCTCATTAAACAATGAAGATTCATTTAAAATCCACTCCCCATAAAGCACACGAGCCTTATATGCGGGAAAATGTTTGTAAAGCTTTTCTTGAGTTGAAATAAAATCTGCTGAATTTAAAGGGTTGTCATAGGTTGTAAAATTATATGTTTTAAAAACGTCTTTATTCTCAATATAATCTGTTTTAAAAAAATGAGCTGGACTTTCAGGATTTGTATCAAAAATAATAATTGCTTTACCTTTTCTAAGTCTTTTTATTACCTCAAGCAAAGTTTCTTTATGTATTACGGTTGCTTCATTTACATAAATTATAGCACTATTGCCTCCTCGAATCTTAGAAAAAGCATCTCTGTTTTTACCACCATAAATATTAAGCTCAAGCCCTGCTATTTTACAAAAAGATTGTCCACTTTTCTTTTTCTGATAATCAATCCCTAAAAACCCACAAATCTTTTCTATTTGCCTCATGGTATTTGTCATTAACAAACCAATAGAATTGCCTATAATAAAATTATTAGTATCTCGCTCATAAAAAGATTTGTTTTCAATAAGTTTTTTAACAAGCAAATATGAGGCTAAAAACGTCTTACCACTTGCAATCCCACCACTAAGTATTACTTTTGAATAATCATGACTTTCTATGTCAAAAAGCACTTCCTTTTGCTTAGTGGTTAAATATTTGTTTTCAAAATCTTCAAAACAAATATTAGTTGACTTTGGCTTAATATAATCTAAAATGTTAATATTCAACCTATTTTTAAACTTTTTTTGAAGATTAAGAAATATTAAAGATTTTAAGAATTTCAAATTTTACTCCAATTTTAAATTCTTACTACTTAAAACCGATTTAAGCTTAACAAGAATATCATAATCTTCTCTCATACAAATATTAATAAGCTTTTTTTCAAGATCTTCTCTTTCTTTAATTTTAGCAGCAAGCTCTATTTCAAGGCTTTCATTTCCCTTGTAACCTCTTTTTTTGTTGCTGTCAATCTTGAGTTGAAGCTTGCTAATTTTTAAATCTAAGATTAATATATCTTTTTTTATTGATTTTAAACTGAGATTTTTATATCTACAATGAGAATCAATAAAAGAACAAGCTATCTCGTAAAATAATCTTTCAGTCTCGTTTTTGGCATTTTCTAAATCAAAAGCCTTTTTTGTGGCAATTAGTACTAATTGATTTAAATTATCCTCATTAAAAGATGTTCTAGAAATATTTTCTACTGCTAAGTCCATAGGAAAAGGGGTCTTTTTACAACCAGAATCATTAGATTTAAAGTATTTGTTTCGCGCTTTTGCTACAAAAGATTCACCAACACCTAAAATTTGAGCAATATCTAAATCTTCTAAACCTTTTTTAAATAAAAAAATATATTCTTCTTTTCTATTTTTAAATATCATTATTTTATTTTAATTAAGTTTTTTTAAAAACTCAAGAAAAATTAAATGTTTTTTATTGTGAATAATTAATTTAAAGAGATATATTTTTAAATAGAACAAAATTAATAAATGGTAAAGGAGAAAGAAATGTTTAAAGTAAAATATGTTTTGCTACCAGCACTAATTTTATCCTGTAATATGGACAGCAAGGGATTTACCAAAGATCAGGAAACAAAAATCAGAGAAATAGTTGTTACCGAACAAAATGAAGCATTAAAAAAATTAATAGAAGCTGCCGGTAACAATACATCTAATGAAAGTTTACTAGACATAATAATTAAAGGAAAAAATAAAATAGTTTCTGGAGCACACAAAACAGAAGCATTTTTTAAAGGTTTAAAAGATGCTGTTATGCCTTCTAAACCTGCTACTTCTTCTCCTTAAGAGTAAGTAGTCAAAATAGTCAAAATAGTCAAAAGAGAAGCCAATAAATTGCGGGAGCATGGCTTCTCTTTTGCTTTTAAGATCTAAAAGAATTTAGATCTTTAATCTAATTTATAAAATAACCAATTTACAAAACTTTGACAAACTGGTATTGAATCTTAAGATCAAAAGCTAGCTTATAGCTTCCAAATAATATTATTGCTATATTTACATAAAACAAATTTATGTACCCCAATAAAACTCAAAATAATCGGGTATTAAAAATAAAAATTTTAAAATTCGGTGAAAATTCAAAAATTATGCTAGCTTTATTGACTAACTTATTTTATTTTATTTCCAATAAAATGGGCTAAAATTTAGATTTAAAATTAATTACTCTTTTAGTATGGAGGTAACAAAATGAAAAAATTTAATTTAATAATTGTATCTTTGTTTATTGTTCTGTTTGTAGCCTGTAATTTTGGATTAACAGGAAAAGTAAAGGCAGTGCTTGAATCGTCTTCTGCAGATGTAAAAAGCAAAATTTCACAAATAAAAGAAGAAGCTGCCAAAAAAGGTGTAAATTTTGTAGCTTTTACAGATACTGCAACCGGCTCTAAAGTGACATCTGGGGGATTGGCTTTAAGAGAAGCAAAAGTACAAGCCATTGGCGAAGTAAAAAAGTTCCTCAAGATAATAGAAGAAGAAGCTTTAAAGCTTAAAGGACATGGGAATAGCAGTCAATTCTTGGCTATGTTTAACTTAATGCTTGAAGTTACAGCGTCATTAGATGCAATTGGAATAAAAGGCGTAAAAACCTATATTTTAGAGGAAGCTGAATGTAGCCCTGTAAACACAGCTGACAGATTGGTTGAGGTTAAAGCTAAAATAGAAAATAAACTAGAAGGCGTCAAGAAAAGACAAAAACTTGACGATGGGGATAAAAAAATAAATAAAAGCAAGAATAAAAAATAAATCTAATATTGTAATTAGAATTAGCTAAAGAATTGACTAAAAATAAAATTTTAGCTAGTCCTAATATTTACAATTTAATATTTATTTACTGCTTTTATTTAAACTTAAAATCAAAAAAAGAGGATATCATATGAATAAATATAATAAAATTTTACTTAAACTAACTTTATTTGCTAGCCTGTTTACAGCATGTGGTTTAACAGGAGAAACTAAAATTAGATTAGAATCATCAGTTAAAAAAATTAAAGATGAAATAGATAAACTTAAAGCTGCTGCTAAAGGCAAAGGTGTGAATTTTGATGCTTTTACAAATAAACAAACAGGTAGTAAGGTCTCAGGAAGCCCTGAATTCATACTTGAAGCGAAAATAAAAGCTACTGAGGTGGCAGAAGGATTCGTAACAGCAATAAAAGAAGAGGCTTTAAAGCTTAAAGGAAGCGGTAGTGGTACATTCTCGGCAATGTATGATTTAATGGTTGATGTCTCAAAGACGCTAGAAGAAATTGGAATACAAGCCATGACGGCAACAGTCTCAAAGGCAGCTGAAAAAACTCCTGCAACCACAGCTGAAGGGGTGATTACAATTGCAGAAGAAATGAGCAAAAAATTACAAAATGTTAATAAGAAAAATAAAGAGGCTCTTAAGAAAAAAAAGGAAAATAGTGCCGCTGCTGCTACTGCTAAAACTAAATAAACATTTTTATACCTAATTAAAACAATGTACCAAGCAACTTAAAACCAGTTTTGGGTTGCTTGGCCTTATTAGGCTAATGTAATTTGGCAAACATTACACTTTTAAAACAAAATAATTAAATACTCTTTTTGATATTATTTCAAATTTTTTTCCTTTAGACTTTAAATTAAGACTGTCGTAAAGCATCTTATTGTTATCCATTGCAACAAAATGAACAAAATCTTGGCCTTTCAACTTAATAGCTGTTATTTCAAATTCTTTGCCAGCCACAGGTAAATAAAGAGAACTTTCATATCTAACCTTAGAAAAGATTTTATAACAACTAAGAATTTTACATGGATTTAAAATATAACAATTATTTCTAATGTAACCCAATTTTAAAAACCGCTGATAATTTAAATTAATATCTTTTGCTTTAAAATCAAAACCCGTCAAGATAAATATCCAATAATGCAAAGATAAAAAATAACATCCAGACTTTTGAATGTCTTTAAACAGCTCTTCATTGCTTTGTAATATTTTCTCAATAAACATTTTTTAATTCTCCTAAAACTTTAAATTGCAAAAATGTTTATTATTTAAAATAAAATTTCTCAAACTCCATTAATCAAGTCACTAAAAATATGGATTTTAATACTTTTCATTTGATCATATTCGAACAAAAGACTTAAAACAAATTGCAATTGTAATTGCAATTTGTTTTTCATATATTTTAAAATAAACAATTTTTAAATATAATTTTTAAATAAGTAAACATGCCTGCTCCATTTTTGCTTATAAGGAACACACATTTGGGATCTTTTTATTAAGACATGCCCTTAAAATCTCTCAAACATTAAAAATCTAATATTTTTTTGTACATTTTAAGGATCTAGGTAATAATAATAAATCCCAATTTAGAATCTAAAAGCCCAATAAGAAAATATTTAGTTTAAGAACAATCTTTAATATTGCTAAAACCAAGTCAATCAAAAAATTGCTTTTAATGGCAAAAGCTTTAATTAAAAACTTGTAGCATTCTTTCCTTTTAATCTTATTAAGCCCTTTCATCTTAACCCCTAATATAAGTTTTTTCTAATATTATAGTATAAAAAAAAATATGTTTTGTAAATACTTTTCTAAATTTTTCTAAAATTCCTCTTACAAAAAAAATAATTTAAATCAAAAATTAAAGGGTTTATTGGAATTTCTTTCCGAAGAATCTCCAATAAACCCTTTAAGGTAACAGGTCCTTATATTAAGAGCGACACATTGCGTGTCAGTCTGTACCTATACAGTATACACTAACTTTTTAAGTTTTGCAAATAAATATTTCATTTTTGTTTGTTTCTTGAAGCTTTAAATTCTTCAATTATTTTTAATAAAAAATCTTTTTCCTCAAAAAAAATTTTTTCTAAAAGAAAGCTCGTAAGCTTAGCATTTTTTTTATAAAAAGAATAAGATTCTTCCTTTTTAAGCTGAAATCTTAGTGGTTTTATTGGGTTTTGGTTAGATTTTTTAAAACTAGAACTTTCTTTTGTTTTAATCAAACAAATTGTCTCGTTGATCCCGTTTTTAACTACATACTTTTCTTCAATTAAACCCTTTTCTATTGCTGTTGCAATTTTAAGATACTTATATGTTTGAGTTCTAGCAAGTCTATAGTCTTTTGCAAAATCATCAAAACTAGAATAGTTATCAAGCTTATAATATTCTTTATCTTTAATTTCTTTTAAAACCTTCATTGCCTCTAGCTTACAATAAATTTCTTTTTGAAAATTGATGTTTAACTTTTCTTTAAGCTTGTTATAATGAATAAGCGCTTGTTCTTCTTCTCTAACACTCTCAGATAAATTTCTTTTATTTATCTTTATATCCACTTGTGCTCCTCCTTTACAATCGAGTACACTTAGTGTACGTAACCGGATTTACTTAAAAATACATTAAGCGTGTTTTGGTACTCTATTATGTAATCCTTCGTCAAATCAAATATATCGTTTTTTGCTATCCTTTTATTTAAATCTTCTCTTTCAGAGATTGTCCCTAAAAAATTACTATTTTTCTTTAAAACCTTTAAAAGTTCTTTATGTGTATTATTTTTTTTAAATTTAGTATTAATTAAATACATTGGCAATGTTAATAATAACTTATTCATAAAAAAAGAAAACAAATCTAAACTTTCAACTGCCCATTTCTCTGCTGTTATTGGTATTATTATATAATTACTACATACAAGAGCATTTGTTAAGGTAAAATCTAAACTAGGATTGGTGTCAAGTATTATATAATCGTAATGCTTGCTTAGTAACTTTAATTGTTCTTTTAATTTAAATTCTTTATAAGGAATAGATTCTGAATTAAATTTATGTAATGTTAAATAGCTTGGAATTAAATCTAAATTTTTATTGATCTTTATTAGCGCATTATCTATGTGTAAATTTGATATTAATACCTCGTATATATTTTTATTTATTAAATTTACATTATTATCTTTGATTTTATTAAAAAAATAGCTCGTTGTTGAAGCTTGCGTGTCAATATCTATTAAAAGAACCTTACATTTGACTGAAAGCAATGTGGCAAAAATTAAACTTGTTGTACTTTTACCAACACCTCCTTTTATGCTTGCTACTGTTATTACTTTTGTCTTTTTTTTATCCATTCAGGAATAATTCCCCCTTTTGACAATTCTTTATTATAAAAAGTGTAGAGTTCAGTTTCTAATTCTAAAATAATATTTAAAAGCGTATTATAATAAGGGCTATTGGTCCTGTCTTTTTTAAGTAAAATATGAAGGCCATTTAAATAACAAAAAACAGATCCTTTTTTAAACTTAAATTCGATATATTCACATTTTCTAAGAGTATAGGTTTCTTTTTTATTAAAATTCTTTACAATAAAAGCTTTATCAAGCTTTCTTATTCCATAAGAAATTCCTATAAATTTATCATCTTCTCTTAAAGAGAATAAATGAAACATGCTTATTTCTTCTATATTAAAAATCCCTCTCAAAGAAATGAAAAATTTTGTAGGTTCATTTTTGCTTATTCCAAATGTATAAAAGTCATTAAATATTTTAGTGTGATATATTCTTCTTCCTTTAACCTCCTCAATCTTAGAAAAGACATTAGTCTTTTTCCCTTTTTTTATTTTTTGTTTATTGTCTGTGTTTAATTTTAATTCTTTTTGTTTTTGCTTTAATCGTTCAAGTAAAGCCGTCATTTTTTTCCTTTTTCCTTAATAGTAGAGCTAAACTATACATTTTCTTTTAAGCTCACTATTTTAATTAAATTATTATAGTAGGAATTATCAAATACCTTGCTATATTTAAGATCAGGCTCATTCTCAATGAATTTTTTTAAAGTAGGAATTAGTTTATCATTGTCTACTTTATGCCTTAACTGTTCTAATAATATACTAAAAATGTTGTTTTTTATACTTTTTAGTTTTATCATTTTGTCTTGTATTTTAGGAATTTCTTCTTTTGCCCTTTTAACCAATTTTTCTAAATCGGGGTACTTTTTTTGTTCTATTATAAAATGTGGCTTTATTTTATAAATTTCATATGTTTTGCTAAAAAATTTTTCAAGATCTTCTTTTTTATATTTTTCAGTTTCTAATTCTTTGATTTTTTCTTTAAGTATTTTTTTTAGAATTTCTTTTTTATTTTTGTTATTCGTTTCTTTTATCTTATTTATTAGCTTTTTGTATCCATTGTTTTTGAAAAATTTACATAAGTATCCCGGATTATTTTTATTTTCTTTTATTTTGTTTGACAAGTGTTTTTCTATTTTTTGAGGATCTATTTCTTTGAGCTCATTTTCAATATGCTTTAGATTTCTTAAGTGGTATATTTTAATCTTATTTGTGGTTTCTAAATCCATTATTAGAGCTGGAATTTGGGTTTTGAAATTACATTTACTTAAATATTTTTTTAATATTTCATTATTTGTTGTTTTTTTAGGATTTTTGTGTATATTTCTATATTCTTTATATTTATTATTAGTATTACTAGTACACTCCCATTTAACACTCCCATTTATTTGATTAAAAGTTTTTATTCTTTGCATAAATTCATTAATTTTATTATTTGTTTTTTCCTTGAAGTATGTGTTAATTATTGAATAACATTTTTCTTTTTTATATTTAAGTTTATAGTAAGTTTCACTTCCAGAATTTTTTCCTAAATGTTTGCAGTAGTTTAGTGTGACTTTAAATTTTTTTTCTAGTTTGTATAAATAGTTTTGTAGTGTTTTGAGTTTTATTGGGCTTTGTTTATTTCTTTCAAGGTTTTTATTTAGAAAATAAAGTATGTTTTTTTGTGTGTATTTTTTAAAGTTTAAGTTTATAAAATTAAGAGTGGAGATTAATACAATTAAATTATGTTGAAAGTTTCTTGTAGTTTTTTTTACCCTTTTTGTAGTGTTTAGTGATTTTTGTTTTGATTTTTTCAATTTTATACTCCTAATATAAGTAATTTCTTTAATTCTAAATTAATTAATAGTACAGTTTCTTAAAAAAGTAAAGTATTTTTATATAAAAAAGATAAAAAAAGTATATTTAATTTATATTTGTTAAAGATGCTTTACAAAAGTAAGTTTTTGTAATAAAATAATATAGGTATTTAACTTATATTAAGAGTAAATTATTTTTACGTGTTAATTTTTATTTAAAATAGTGAGCTTATTAGCGATGGGTTTAATTTTATTAAGAATTTAGATTATTTTTTATTTATCCTTCATTCAAGAGTTAAGCTTGAGTGAAGGAATTAGCCCCATTAGTTTTCTTAATTTTTGGCTATGCATTTAGTTTTATTAAAGCTTTTTATTTTGATTTTAAAGGCTTAAATGGTCTGATTTGTATAGTATGTTTATTCTCTTTTTTAAAAGAGAAAAAGCCCCCTAAGAGACTTTTTCTAGAAGTAACAAATTGAAAAATATAAATTCAATTTTTAAGTTGTAATAAAACACCCCACATTGGCTAATGCTTTGCAGGATGTTTATTTATCTATTATTTTAATTCGTTTGTAAGTTCAGTAAGATTTTTAATTTCAGTTGCTGTGCCTTCAAGCGTAGTGCCTAATGCTGAGTCGTAGCTTTGCACTGTAATTGTACCATCTTCAAGGAACACAAGATCTTTAGTTTTTTTGCCGTCAGCAGAAATTGTTAATGTATTAGTAGTGTCATTCCATGAGCCTGTTTTTTTAGAACTAGATGCAGTATCATCTAAGTAGATTGTTAATTTCCCACTTTTATCAATTTCTCTTTTTAATGTAACAGTGCCTTCTGTTATTTTTAATGTTGTTTTTCCGCCAACTAGACTTCCTTCAAACTTAATACCATTTTTTAGAGTTTCTACTGCTTTTCCAGCATTTTCCTCATTTGTCATATTTGAATATTCAAGGGTAGTCTTGTTTGATCTTGTTAATTTTTTGGAGTCTATTTTACTAGCTTTGTAGGATGCTATTGTTATTGCCCCTTCCTTTTTAAAAACTGTGCTTGCAACTTTTGTATCGCTTGAATCGCGTGTTTCTACAGTTATTGTATTTCCATCTTTGCTAATTGACATTTTCACTTTGCTTTTGTCAGATTTTACCTCTTCAAGCTCTCCTCCAGTGCCATCAGCGTTATCAGCAACTCCTTTAATCTCAACTGTATCAATCACTGCTTTCAACTCATATTTACCGTCTTTATTTTTTTCTTTGCTTACAAAAATTTTACTACCATTAAATAAAGTTACTAAGTTTTCTGCTTTTGAAGGAAGATTTTTGTTCGAATTTTCTTCTGCCTTGTTAGCGTCGGAAACTGCTGCATCCCCCCCCTGTTCTGGATTAGCACCTTTTTGTGCACAGGCTATTAAAGCAAATACTAAAGTAAATCCTAGTAAATATTGTTTCATAAATTCTCCTTATTTTAAAGCATCCTTAAGGCTTTCAAGTGTTGTAATTTCAACTGCTTTGCCTTCTAAAGTAGTGCCTCCTGAGTCGTAGCTTTGTACTGTTATTGTGTTTTCTTTTGTGAACACAAGATCTTTAGTTTTTTTACTGTTAGCAGAAATTGTTAATGTATTAGTAGCGTCAACCCATGCGCCTGTTTTTTTAGAACTAGATGCAGTATCATCTAAGGAGATTTTTACTTTCCCATCTTTATCAATTTCTTTTGTTAATGTAACAGTGTCTTGTTTAACTGTTAATGTTGTTTTGCCACCAGTATCTAAAGTTCCTTCAAGGGCAAAGTTTTTTAAAACTTCTTTAGCTTTTCCGCTTCCATCACTTTTCATTTCTGTGTATTCAAGTCTGGTTCCGTCTTTTCTTGTTATTACTTTTTCAGTTACGGCAGCACCTTTTGCATCAAATTTTTCTTCTGTTGATGACTTGTCTTTAAGGGTTACTTTTCTTGACATTAATGTTGTGCCATCTTCTTTGAAAATTTCAAATTTAGTTTGACCTAGGTCTTCAGCAATTGTTAATTTTGCTTTACTTTTGTCAGCTTTTACACCTTCAAGCACCCCAGAACCATTGCTTTTATCAGAAGTTCCTTTTAGTTCAAGCTTGCCTATTGTTGCCATTAGACTGTATTTACCGTCTTTGTCTTTTTCTTTACTTACAAGAACTTTCATTTCACCAGGCAAATCTACTGAAACGCTGTTTTTCTCATCAAGGCTGCTAACATTTTGCTTACATGCTATTAATGCTAATATTAGACCTATTCCCAATAAATATTTTTTCATAATATATTCTCCTTTTTATATTATATTAATATAACTTAATACAAATATAATTATAGTATAAGATCAATAAATAACAAATAGAAAATTAAAAAAAAATGAAATGATAATAAATTTCAAATTATATAAAGACTAACCATAGACTTTTTATTTTTTTAAAAAAAAAGTCCCATAATTGGGACTTTAGGGAAAAAGAAAAATTAAATGATCCTAAGGTATATTTTTTGAGTATTTTTTGTAAATCTGCAGCGCAATTGGTTTTATTTTGTCGATGTGATTTTTTAAATTAGCAATGTTTGTTTTGATTGATTTTAAAGTTTGATCTTTTTCTAATTTACTGGTGTCAAAAAGTTTAAACTCAGGATAATTTTTATTATTTACTTTTTGTTGAGTTTTTACAAGAAATGTTTGTAAGTACATAATATAGCTTGAAAGATGCGCTTCATATAAGCTTAAGGCCTTTAATGTTGGTTCTTTTGGGTATGCTGGCTCTTCCGGGAGGCTTGCTATTGTAGAGCATGAAAAGATTATAAGCGCGTTTAATAAAAACAAAAAAGCAAAATTTTTAATTTTCAATTTTATCTCCTTTTGAAACTTGGTCTTTTTTAGTAGTGCTGTTTGGCAAATCTTTTGAGAACTTTGTTATTTGTTCTTGGAGAGTTTTGGTTTTAATTGTCATTAGTTCGTTTCTTTCTTCTCGCAAATGTTCAATAATACCTGCATCTCTCTCGTCATTAATGCTTGATATAAGTTGAGTAATTTTATTATTAACATTTTCAATGTCATTTAATATTTTTATTGATTCTTCCTTCTCAAGAGTGCTTATTGTGTCCTTGTAGATGCTCATTATTAGATTGTAAAGATTAAGTCCTAAGTATATTCCCTTTTCTACCTTGACTTCTGTTGGAGAATCGCCACTTTTTAGAAAGTCATATAAATTATTTAAAGCTTCAACGCCAGAGTTGATATTTATTTTACTTTTCATTCTATTTCCTTTTTATTTGTATTTTTTAAGAGTTTTTTTATAAGAGAGTTTAAATTTTTTCTAAACTGGGGGTTTATTACTAAAATCATTGGCATTATTGCCAGTACAATAAATCCCCCTAATATAATGAGTTTTGTATTGTCAATTGTTGACAAAAAAATAAGTATTGTATCCATAAATATCTCCTTTTAATTTATTTTTATACTTTGTTTAGTATTGGAATTAATTCACCTTCGATTAGTTTGCCTGCCCCAACGTAGTACCAACCATTGTAAATTGGTGTTCTAAGTGTAGGCATGTTTTGTGAAGAAAATGATGCTATTAGTATTTTGGCAGAGCTTTTTTCAAATTTAAGGTAAAATTTTTTATTGTGATCTTCTGTTGAGCTTGAATACCTAATTTCTGCGTCAATTTTTAAATAAATGTAGTTGTCTTTGTGTGATTCGTTTATTACAATTGATGTGCTGCTTTTATTTTTAAGTACAATAGTTGTAGCTTTGGTTTTATATTGGAATTCTAATATTGCACCGTCATCAATTATTGTGTGCATTCCTCCAAAACCATATGGTTTTCCTTGCCACCAAATAGGAATATCTACAATTTGTGGGATTCCGTCTTTATAACAACTTACAATTTGTTCACTTTTTACATCAAAGGTGTGTTTAGGTATTAATTTAAAAGAGTTTTTGAATTGATCTTTAAAATTGTTTATTTGTAAATAATTTATTAAGTCACTTTTGAGTTGATTTATTTCAGATTTTTCTGCAAGAATTTCTTTTAAACTTTCAACAAAGATTTCAAATTGAATAAGTTCAAGATCTTTTGTTGCTGAGTTGTAAATTGAGATTTTATTTGAAGGTAATTTCGTGTTTGTATGTTTTAAGCTTGAAATAAACGTAGATTTTACTTTTCTAAAAACAATATCAAAATCTATGTTCTCAAGCGGCGTGCTTAGTTTTAAAAGTTCTGAGATTACCTTAATGTAAATGTTTTTTATATATTCTTTGTTTTCTAAGAGTTCCTGGCTAATTACGTCTTTTATTGCTTTTTTAAAGCAGGAAAATTCACTGCTGTAAAATGTATCGTTTTGTATTTGTTCTAGGAGATGTTTATATGTGATTGCACAAGTATCTTCTACTATGTCGTCAATAGGAATAAGATCGCTTTGATTAACTTTTGTTTTTCTGTTTAAATCTTTTATCTGGACACTCTCTTGTGGTTCGTTGGTATTCATAAATTCTCCTTTTAAATTTCTTTTAGTTTTAAATTAATATTTTTAACTTTAGTAGATAGTAGATTTTAAAAAATGATCTACTGTCTAAAATTTTTTTATTCTTGTACTTTTTATTTCTATTTGTTCTTTGTCTATAATTTTTACTATTCTTCCTATAGGAATTAATATTTTAATAAACTCATATACTGAATTTTTGTAATCTTTGGGCATATAGTTGGAAACTAGAGATTTTTTAAATCCAGTGTGTTTTACAATTATTTTTTTTAGCTTATTTTGATTGTTTGCTGCAATATTAAATTCAATCGGAGATTTAATGTTCTCAAGCAATTTTATTATTATCTCGCCTGGAGCATCTTCGTTTGAGCTGACTTCTACATTTGCGTGTAAAAAGGCCCTAAAAAGCACAATAAAGCTCTCATCAGTGCCAATAGATTTGATTGCAAAAATAATGGCGTCTAAAGAGTTGACAAGATTTTTATCTAGCTCTTTTTTAAAGTGAAATGCGTTAAATATTGAAAGCATTAGCAATGCAACGTATTTAGAGTTAATGCTATCTTTAACATTGATTGTTTTGAAGTTTTCAAGCAGTTCTTTTAGTTCTCTTAAGATTTCTTTTTTGTAATCAAGCTCACTGTAAATAAACTTTTCAATTTGGGTATTTTCTAAAAATTTTGGTATCTCTTTGTTCATCTTTATTCCCTGTTAATAAGCAGTCTTTTGTTTGTATCAAAAATAATAATTTCATTCTCTTTAGTATTTTCGTCTTTATTAAATGTAAAATCACTCCCACTAAGTTCTGTGATTTTTTTTGTGTTATCATTTTTAATGCAAGTTCCAATTCTCAGTTCTTTTATTCCTCTGATAATGCTAACTGGCGCAAGAAAATCTTGATATCTAAGAGATGTTCCCATTTCAAGGTATTTTTCGGTTAATATTTTATTGTAAATGTCTCTGATTTGAGCATCTATTTCTTTGTAAATTGCGTCTTTTGCTTCTGTTTTGTAGATTGCCTTAAGATATGCATATTTTTTCTTACCTAAGCTGAATTTGTATGTTTTTTTTTGATTGTGTTTGTTCAAAAACTCAATCTCAATATTGCCTTTAAAAACAGTTCCGCTTGGTGCTGTGTAGTATATTGCTTTCCAAATATTTTGTTTAGTTTCAATTTTAATCTCATTTTTTTCTTTGTCTTTAAAACAATCGTCTTTTAGTATTAAGTAAAGGTTAATTGTTCCAGGCCCACTTAAAATATTTATGTGCTTGACCCCGTCAACATTTAACAATGCCTTTCTTATTGCTTCGTAGGTTGAGCTTTTAGGGGTGCTTAAATCTTCTTTGAGTGCATTAAAATAGCTTCCATTTTCTTTTATTTTAGAAAAAAGCTCTTTTAAGATTTCTGATATTTGTTTGTCAATGCTTGAGCTTGGAAAGTTTATTATGTCATAAACTGAATTGTCATTAATATTTATGCCGTATTTTGTTCTCAAAATATGTTTTTTTTCATTTTGAATTTCTTCTATTGTTTTTTCTAATATTCCCAATTTTTTATCAAAAATTATACTCATATTTTAAAATCCATTTTTAAAGTGTCTTTTCCTAAAAAGAAAAATTTTATTGTTATTGTATTGTTTTTAATACTTGGCTTTACATTAATAAGATCTATTTTAAGTTCTTTTGAAAGGTTTAAAAAAAAATTTTTAATAGATTCTATTTTATTAGCTTTGCAAAGCTTAAAGTAAAAGTTGTAGTCAAATCCATAATTTGGATTTTCTTTTAAGCTGCCTTTTGGTGTTTTAAGATAAACAAATAAACGCTGTTTTTGCTCTTCAACGTTTTCTATTAATTTAAGATCATTATCAAATACTATATTAAATTTTTCGTCAATTTTAATTTCCATTTTTAACTACCAAAGTCATTTTAGCATATTTTACTCGATATTACTATAAAGTTTTATAAAATGTTTATTATTTTAAATGTTGAGATATATTATAATTTATATTTTTTTTAAAAAAAGTTTAATTTAATTTTTTACTTTAAATATTCGTGTAATCACGGTGTGGGAGACTGTATGAAAAATTTTTTATTTTTTATTATTTTATTATTCTTTGCTTGTAAAGAATTTAATTATTCTGATCTTAAGAGAAGAACTTCAAAGTCTTTAAACTCTTCTAATAGTGAATTAAATGGAGAACTTAAAACGTCTTTTGTAGACTCTTTAAATGATGATCAAAAAGAAGCTTTGTTTTTTCTTAAACAAGTGGTTCTTGATAGTAATCCCGATAAGTTTAATCAAATTTTAAGTTTAAATGAAGACAAAGTAAAAGAAATGCTTGCTACTGTTGTTAAGTGTTTGCAATCTAAAAGAAAGGCTAAAATAACCCTTGAGCGTTCAAATGATGTAGATGCTGGTAATGCTAAGCATCAGTTGCTACAGGTTGAAAGAGCCTACATAGAGAATTTGCGACAATCTTTTATAACTACTAAAACCATTGAACAGGCTTGTAATCTTGTGAAAAACTATGATGCATCTGCTTCGTTTTAACTTTTTTATTTTAATTAATTGCTCGATTAACCCCTAAAAGAGGGTTAATCTTTTTGTTTGTGTTTATTTTTTCCTGTTACGTTTTTAATATATTTGGATTTAAAAATTCAAATATTAATGATTGTGATTTACTTGTGAAATTTTACAAGATATTAAAATAATATAGATTATTAATACCAATTTATTTTAAAAGGTATTATTGTAATAATTTAAGCTTAATGCTTTGTTAACATTATTTTAATTCGGTTTTTTATTTTAAAAATATTATTTTTAAAATAATTATAAGCCTAATTCCTTTTGTAGTAAGAATTAAAATGGTGTATACATTTAGTGTATGCAAAGTGAGCTATATTTTTATTTAAATCTATAATTAAATAGAGGTAATTTAATTTATGAATAAAATAGGAATTGCATTTGGTATTAGCTTTCTATTTTTTGTTAATTGTAATAGAAAATCTTTAGAAGAAGATTTAAAAACCACCACTTCTAATAATAAACAAAATTTAATCGGCAATAAAAAAAAATCCTTAGAGTTTAAAAATAATAATCTTAAAGATTCCAATTTAAGTAATTTTGAAAGTAAAAAGAATAGCCAAGCAAGCTCAAAAAAATTTAAATACCTTAAAAAGGATTTACAAACTTTGGAAAATTCTGAAAATTTAATGCCTACAGACTTAGATCAGACCAACAATAATTTGGCTAATTTAGATAATTCTAAAACTTTGCAAAACCCCTCTTCAAAGCGCAGTATTGGTAAATCAAGGTACAGTAAAGCTTTGCTGAAAAATGCTCAGGATGAGATTTGGATTCCCAATTTAAACTTGGAAGAGGATAAAAATTTTGAGTTTTTCAAGAAATCTTTGCAAAACGATGAGAATAGACATGCTCTTGGTGGATGGCTTTTAAACAATGATGAGGTGTTAGTAAAGTATAAGTACAGCGAAAAAGATGTTAATCAATTTTTAATTGACATAGGAAAAAAGAGGTGGGGAGATTTGTCTTCTAAAATAAGTATTCTAGTAAGATTGATTGAAAATTATTCTGATAAAAGTGATAGAGAAGATGAAATTTCTCTTTTAGATATGAATTTATGCCAGCAATTTTATCTAACCAAGATTAATGCTGGTGGTTCAAATGCAGACATTCTTGTTGCTCTTGAAAAAACAGTTGATCAACAAATTAATAGTGTTAACAAAGAGCTTCTTGAATTAAAAAATTTTTCTCTTACTACAAAAGCAGAGCTTGATTGGTATTTAAATTGGAAACGTAATTTAACAGATGAAGAAGACGAGACATTGCAATTCTGCAGGGTTTTGCTAGACGGAGAATTAGATTTTGAGAATCTTGACGATTTATTTAAAAGACTTGGAAAGGAATATTCTAGGTTGATATTGAGAAAGCTAGAAGAAATAACATTAAATTATGATGTTAATGGATTTTTAAAAGAAATGGAGAAGTCACGACAATCTTTCAAACAAGCATCAAGCGCTATTAGGAATAAAAATAAAAGAGTATTGATTCTTAAAGTTAGAAATACTCTTTTAGAAATTTTTAAACTTTATTACAACAATATTGGCAAGAATAAAAAACTTTATGATTATATAAATCGTGTTTTAAATAGCTTAATAAAAGACATTAGTAGACGTTAATTTTTTTATTTTGCTTTTTTTATTAATTGATCTACACTTGCTTCTAATAATATAATTTAAAAATTTTAAATATTAAATAAAAATTAAATAAAAGTTTTAAGGGGGAGTGTTTTGAAAAGAAGCATTATATCCGTTGTAGTTTTAATTTTTAGCTGTTATTTAGATAATAATTCAGAAATAGAGAAAGAGAGCAGTGGGCTTGTTGGAAAAAATGGATCGGATAGACTGAGTCAAGGAAAAAATGGTTTAGGTTCAATGAATGTTAAGTCATTCTTAGATTCTTCTAGTTTGGTGTCGGATTTTCAAAATTATGATACTTTTAAAGCGCTTGAGAATAAAAATAAATTTATTGATTACACCCAAATAGAGTTTTTAGAAGGAGTAAAAACAATCCCTTGGGGGTTTTGGTCAATTCATGCTCGTTGGATTAAAATTAAAGCCAGAAATTTGTGCGATGAGCACGGAAATTGTATTAAAGAGCTTAAGGGGATTAAGTATTCTTATCTTGTTTCTCCTATTGATGGGACCTACATTTCTTATGCTATGCCTATAGTAATTTTTGAGACTACTTTTGAAAGTGATCCTTTTTATTCTGTTTCTCAATTTAAATTAATAAACAAGGGAAGCGATATAAATTTTAATGACAACAGGGGAGGATTTTTAGGAATACTTCCAATGTCTGAAAAATCAGTTGAGCCCGGGCTTGTAACCGCGTATCCTTTTGGTTCTAGTGATTCTAAAAGAGTGGTTGAGGCTTTTACTGCTCTTTATAGTAATGGAGTTTGGAGCGATATGATTGCCGAAATTACCATTAAGTCTAAACAAAATCCAAAAAATGAAAAAGTTTATAGAATTGCACTTGATTCTAAGCTTTTTAATGTTACTATGAAAAAAATAATTGAAAAATATCCTAAAATAAAAAGTGAAAGTATTGCATTTAATTCGTTGATTAACTAAAAAATTGTTTAAAAGCTAGTAGGTTAGCCACTAGCTTTTTTAATTAATTGTAAACTTCAGATTTAGTTTGTGCTATATTGCGTCTTTAAGGTTATTGAGTGTAGTTTTGGAATCTGCTTGATTAAAGATTGCATCAAATCCAGCAGCAAGTGTGGTTTTATAAGTATTTAACTCTTCAAGATTTTTTTCTTTTTTGTCTTTATTTTCTTTAATTTTTAAAAGCATTTCTTTTATTTCAGTTTCTTTTAGATCTAATAGGAATTTATGTATAGTCTCTTCTATTTTGCTCTCATTTCCATCGGCATTTTTAAAATTTGAACCAATATTTGGGTCTGTTAGTTTTTCTTTTAATGTGCTTATTAAAAATGTTAGCGTTTCTTTTTCAGAATAGTTTAAATTTAATCCGGCTATTAATTTTTCTAAAGGTGTTGTTTTGCTAAATTCAATTCTATCGTCATTAACTAGATTTGATTTAGATTGTAATTTTTGAGATTCTTCATCCCGATCATTATTTGACTTGTCATCATTAGTTTTGTTTTTGCAATTAAACATAAATGCTAATATGATAAATATAATAATCGTTTTTTTCAAAATAGTCTCCTTAAAAGTAGTTTTAATTATTAATAATAATTATTAATTATATCATTTTAATATAATGTTTAGAATATTTTAATTAATTGAAAATCCTTTATTAATTTAATATTTACAACAATTTCTTAATTAGGTTGAATATTGTAAAAGTTTTAATATTTTTTGCTTTTTTCAAAAGGGGTTAAAGATTATTAATTTTTATATTAGATCTTAAAAATTATTTTCTTACGTTTATTTAATAACTTTTTTTAAACAACAGCTGGAATCCGCTTATTCCAATATCAAAATTAGGTTCAAACCCCACAAGTTCAGAGCTGAGCTTTTTTTTAAGATTTTCATTGTACCAATTTGCAAATGTAAATGGAATAATAAATGAGGTTACGTATGATGCTACAGCTATACTTGTTCCTATTCCTATTAGCAGGGATCCGGTTAATTTTGTTTCATGAGCGTTAATAATCATTCCAGTCCCCAAAAGGATTATTCCTAATAAATTAAATCCAAGCACTGAACCACCACCAATATAATCTTCTTGTACAAAGGAGCCTATTCCAAAAGGTAAAAATAAATTCAAAAGAAATGGCCCTATTGGATTTTTTTTATTTTCATCATATTTATTGAAAATTTCAATACCTTTTTCAATTTTATCTTGTTTGTCTTTTGTAGCAAAGCTTTGAATTGTTAAACCAAAAATTAATATTAATGTGAAAATTTTTTTCATATTGATTATTATCTCCTAATAATGGGTTTTGATAAGTAAAATATTAGCGCAATTAATAACAAATTAATATCGTCTTATTGTAAGAAAAAAAAGGATAAAGAATATTCTTTAATGAGTTGTACAAATGGGGGACATTTAAAATCTTTTATGACGATATACTATCTACCAGTTATACATGCTTGTTGAAATTTTTTGACACTAAAAAGTCAATACAAAAAAAGTAAATTCCCCAAGTTAATTAATGAAGCCCGAAAGCTTATTTTTGGATATAATAAGTCATTAACAGGTGGTTATACAAGAGACAATATTTTAAACAACTTTATTGCTTAAAGCATTTTCAATTAATTGAGAATTAAATTAATTCGTATGTTTGAAAGCAGGTGCTATCTATTTTTATTTCTTTATAATTAAACCTTTAATTTGTTGCATAATTTTTATTTGTAACCGCCAGTTATTAAAAATAAAATTGGCAAAGTGTAATTAATGTAAATTAATTACACTTAAACATAATTTTTTAATTATATACCATTAATAATATTAATCTATTTCTAAATTACTATTATTAAATTAAAGATTATAGAAAAAATAGTTTACTTGTTCCAAGTTAAAGTTAAATCTAGGGTTAAAGCTCTTTACAATCTTTAGTTAAAACATTAAGCCTTGTCTTTCTTAAAGACAAGGCTTTTATATTATTACAATTTTAATATGGCTTAAAAGTTATTTATTGAAAGTATTTCACTTTTTAGCTTTTCTACTTGTTTTCGTTGTTTTACAAGTTGTTCTACAATTTGTTTTCCATAAAGTTCAAGTTTAGTGGTATTTGTTTTTATAGAATTCGTATCATTTTGATAATCTAATAAAAGCTGTTTTAATATTTTTGAGACGATTTCTTTTGTAGATAATAATTTTTCAAACAAATCTTTAAGCTTTTCTAAATCCGAAATCTCTAATTTGTCTAGATTGTCTTTTTTAGGATATAAGTAAACAATTATTGCGTCTATATTACTCCCAAATAAGTTTAATGTGTTAAATAGGCCTTCTGTTTCTTTTGATAACATTACAATTTCTGTAAATTCCTTGAATTTATCAGTATCTATATCATTTAGCGCCGCATAAGTTTGTTTTCTATATTTTATAGATCTCTCGGTATTGGCAGATACCTTTTCACCTGGTCCGTCTCCCCAGCCTAATTCTTTGAAGGCTAATATTCCATATTGATCTGGAGATTCTTCTTCAATTTTTTTTAAATATTTTTTTCTGTATGCGTTAGCTTCTTCTATGAAACTTCTTAAATCATTAAGCAGCGTGTTTTTGGGATCGTCTGCTTCTTGATTTTGATCTGCTTCTTGATTTTGATTTGCCTTTTGATTTTGATTTACTCCTTGATTTGCTTTGGTTTTAAGGGTTGATCTATTTTTATTAGATTTTGGACTCTTTTTATTAGAGTAATACTTTTCATCTTTTTGATTGGTGTTAAAATCTGGATTGCAGGCAGTTAAGAATAGAAAAACAAACATGCTTACAATTATTTTATATTTCATAAATAAATACTCTCCTTATTTATAATAATAATAATAAATATAATTCAATATTAATTATATTTCAATATTAATATAATACAATATTAATTCAAAATTATTATTAATATAATACAATATTTAATTCAAAATTTTATTTAATTAAATATGTATTATTGAAATAGTAATATTTCTATTGTCAGAGGTTTTATAATATTTTAAGTTTTTTAAAAATCGTTATTATTATCCAATGTTTATGTATGTATTTATATATTTATTTTATAAGGATATTATTCAAATATTAAATTCCCATAAATCAATATTACGATTTGGCATTTAACAATTCTTTAGAAAACATAAAATTGACATAAATTTACACATTATGTTTATTACTTTTAGAGAAATCTATTCTAGTAAAGCTTTTTAAGGTTGGTAAAAATAGTATTTAGATAAACTTTAATATTTATAGACGAATAGATTATTTTAGCAGTAATGTAGAAAGGAGGAGTATATGTGAAAACTTTAGCTAGTGGGTATTTTAACGATAATGCAAAAGAAAATGTTTTCAAATTTTTATTGCTTTAATGGAAGGAATATGTGTGTCTATTAATAGTAGATAATAGCTAATTAGCAGTTTCTAAAATAATTAATCAAACAATATGAATGAAATTAAAGGATTAAGCAGCTTATCAAAAATAATACATTGAGCTTAGAATAGCTTTTAAAATTGGCAGATGAAGTCAAGACTAAATCTAAAAAATCTAGTCAAGACATTAATTTTCATAATAAGGATAATAAAGGTAATAATATAGAAAAAAAGATATTCCTAAGTTAGTAAGATTAATTCAAAATGAATCAAGAGATCTATCTAGTTTAAAAGCTATTGATTAATATAGGTTGTGATATTTCGTATGTGGCTAAAATTAATCTAAAAAGTAAATTCTAAAAATAATAAAATTATTGTATGAGTTATTGGGAATGTCGTCAACTGCCGATGGCCTTATAATAACCTGGCTAATTATAATAATCTTAAATTAGCCAGATGACAAATTTAATAGTGGGCATGACATAATAAAAATTATGTGGTTACTCATAGTAATAGTGGAGGTAGATATAATATAATAGATAATTGGGGCAAGTAGTTTGTAAAATAAAAAAAAAAGATGAAGCAATGTGCCATACAGATATTTAAAATCTAATAGATGGGATTATTAAGAAATGAATCTAATTTTGAGTTAGGTGTGTTGTTAAATCCCTTAGATTATATCGTTATGCCCTTTATACTAAAACAATATAAATTAATTTATATTGTTTTAGTATAAAGGGCATAACGATATAATCTAAGGGATTTAACAACACACCT